>CAZNMJ010000029.1:0-20936 GCA_964573815.1 uncultured Anaerolineales bacterium | reverse complement strand
CCGCCACCTCCTCTGGCGAAATAGCCTCTGACCTGGGCTGGCGGAACAGTCCCTTGTTCGGCCCGAAGACGCTTCTCCACCCTCTTGAATATGTGTCCCAACTCCACCTTGCTCGGAACGACGGTCACCATGCCGGGATGGACGTCATTGACTCCGTGTAGATAGTGCGACCTGGAGGCGATTCGGCGCGCCCTGCGCAAGCCGTCGGCTTTCTTCTCCTCGCTGCTGGTCACAAAGCTTCGGTGCGTGAGTCCGGGGCTAACATAGGCCACGATGTTTTGGTAGTGGCCTCTGATTCGGCTCAGGATTGCCGCCACCAAGTCCACGAGTTTGTTGTGCACCTGCACATAGGCCAGCTTCTCATTGTCACCCCACCGGAACTGACTACCCCTACGGATTGCCGAGCAGTCGTCACGCCAGGGGCATACCGTGTTGGGCCGGTGCTCGAACAAACCAGGATCATCGTACCGAGACGCCGGCGACATCTCTCCACGGTAACGGTAGAGCAGTTCGTAGGGCACCAGCCCCATGGGCTCGGAGATGACAAAGCGGTGAAGTTGGACTCCGTCCCGGACCAGCAGCCCATTGTTTAGGACTGCCGGGTCGGTTCCCTCCGGGAGATGGGCTTCGAGCCCTTGTGGGATGTCAGCCGTGGACGCAGGTTCGAAACCCAAGTCCAGCACGTGGGTGTTGATGGCCCTGTGTTCGGGGCTCATCACATAGGGTTTCTGCTTGGTGCAGGGAAGTACCAGCATGATGGTCGGCCCCGCGCCAACGGGAGGGACGTATCTGGAAGACATGAACTTGTGAAAGTCAGCAACGGTGGGGTTGTCGAAGGCCTCCAGATTCTCCTGCGGACAATAGAACGTGAGACTCTCTTCGAGAGTGAAAGGAGGGATAATCTTCTTTCGAGACAGTGCGAGAATGGCTTCTCTCCGCATCGTGTCCTCTCTAGAACCTGTCCAAGTGGAATTCCCGATTGATAATCTCCTGCTGGTACTTCTCGAATTCGAGCACCATGGGCTCAGCTTCCTTCCTCGCTCCTGGCATCCTCCTATGCCACTTGGCCCAGGCTTCTCTGGCCTCGCCGCGCACGCTCTCCTCATCCACGGCGAGCACCACACCGTCTTCAACCACAACTTTGCCGTCCACTATCACCGTGCGCACCGAGGTGCCCTTCTCAGCATACGTCAGCTGTAGAAATGCGTCGTTGAGGGGCGTAAAGAAGAGGGTAGAGGTGTCCAGCAGGGTAATATCTGCTATACGGCCGGGCTTCAGCTCGCCTAGCTCATGCTCCATCCCTAGTGTTGCAGCACCGCCCACGGTGGCCATGCGCAGGATGTCTCTGGAGGAAGGCCAGCGGCGGTGATCAGTGGTTCGCAAGGTATGCGTTAGCCCAGCCACCTTCATCGCGTCGAACATGACCTGGTTGTCGTTGCTAGCCGAGCCGTCGGTGCCCAGACCGACGCTGACGCCTCTTTCCAGCATCTCTATCACGGGAGCGATGCCGCTGCCGATCCTCAAGTTGCAGACCGGGTTGTGGCAGACACGCGCGTCCGAGTCTGCCAGGGTGTCCAGGTCAGCATCGTCCAGCCACACGCAATGAGCCAGGGAAACGTCAGGACCGAGTAGGCCGCGCTCCTTCATTGCTGCCGTGGCCGACTTGCCATAGATTTCGAAGCAAACCAAGGCCTGTACCTTGCTCTCGACCAGGTGGGTGTGCCAGCCTCCTTCATATCGCCTGGCCACTTCCAACGAACTCTGAAGCAGTTCATCGGTGCACCGTTGTGGTCCGGAAGGGCCGGCGAGACACAGCAATCTTCCTTCCTCCGCACGATGCCACTTGGCGAAGAACCACTCGAGCAATTCGACATAGGTCTTGGCGTCCATCGGCTCGCTCATTCTCTTGGTGAGAGCTTTCAGCTTGGGGCGAACGGCTACTGCGGCCCTGAGAACCCGGTCGCTGTCTTCGACCAACGGCGCCACACCGGCCCGAAGTCCCGAATCGGCATAGGCGTGCATAGCTGCATCCAAGCCTTCCGGACTCAGGCCAGCGCCCATCCAGAAGTGGTCCAAAGTCGCGGTGGTGCCGCTCTTGAGCATTTCCAGGGCGCCTAACATGGTCGACAAGTAGATCTCGCGCGGGGAGAACTCGCCAATGAGGAAAAGGTCGTGGAGCCAGAGTTCCAAGGGGACTTGCTCTTTCGTTGCCTTCGGGAAGTTCTCAGGAGAGTGGGTGTGGGCGTTGATCAGTCCCGGGATGGCCAACCTGTCTCTACCGTCTATGACCTTTTCCGCTCCATCCTCTGAGATAGGAGACGATGTGACCTGAGAGATTCTGTTGCCCTCGATCAGGACATTCCGGCTTTCTGCGTAGCCGTCGGGCGCACTTTCGTCCAGTAGGGCACAGCCCTTGATGAGTATCCTCAACTTACTCCTCCACCCTACGAGGTCCAGATGTGCCGGTGTCAGAGAAGCGCGCTAGCGCGCAACGATTGCCGTACCGGGTGTGCTACGTGCCCCCGGTTATCCCTGTCAGTTGTGCCGTAGTGTCGCCGGTCATGTGGTGCTATCAGTATCTGTCTAGATAGAACTCTCTGTTGATCATGTCCTGCTGGTACTGCTCGAACTCGTGCACCAGCGGTGCAGAGTCCCTCCGGAGGCTGGGCAAATCCCTGCACAGCTTCGCCCATGCCTCGCGGGCCTCTTCGCGGATGCTCTCCTCATCCACGGTGACGAGCGTGCCATTCTCCACCACAACCCTGCCGCCCACGATAACTGTATGCACTGAACGCCCGGTCTCGACGTACGCCAGATGGTGAAAAGCATCGTTGAACGGCGTGAACATGAGGGTGCCGGTATCCAAGAGTGCGATGTCAGCTAGCTTGCCTGGCTTCAGCTCCCCCAACTCGCCTTCCATCCCCAGAGCGGCTGCACCGCTGACGGTTGCCATGCGGAAGACATCTCTGGAAGAGGGCCATCGGCGATGGTCGGTGCTCCGTAGGTTGTGAATGAGGCCGGCCAGTTTGACGGCGTCGAACATGATCTGGTTATCGCTGCTGGCAGAACCATCCGTGCCGATGGCCACCTCAATGCCTCGTTCCAGCATCTCGATCACGGGCGCGAAACCGCTGCCTATCCGGAGGTTACTGGCTGGATTGTGGACGACGCGGCTGTTGGTTTCGGCCAGCACGTCCAGGTCAGCATCGTCCAACCAGACGCAGTGGGCCAATGAGACCTCAGGCCCCAACAGGCCGCGCTCCTTCATCGCCATGGTCGCGGACTTTCCGTAGAGGTCATAGCACACCATGGCTTGTATCTTGGTCTCCACCAGGTGCATGTGCCAGCCGCCGCCGTATCGTCTCGCTACCTCAAGGGACCCTTGGAGCAGATTGTCGCTGCACCACTGGAAGCCTGAGGGGCCGGCGAAGCATAGCAGCCTGCCTTCGTCTGCGCGATGCCACTTACGAAAGAACCAGTCCAGCAATTCAACGTATTCCTCAGCACCCATCACCTCCCGATCATCTCCCAGAAGTGGCTGGAGTTGGGGTCGGGCCACCACCGCAGCTTGCATCACTTGATCGTTGTTCTCGATCAATGGTGCTACTCCACCGCGGAGTCCGGAGTCGGCATAGGCTTGCATAGCCGCGTCTAGACCCGCCGGCGTGAGCCCATTACCCATCCAGAGGTGGTCGAGAACTGATGTCGTCCCAGTCTTGAGCATCTCCATAGCGCCTAGCATGGCGGCGAGATAGATGTCTCTGGGGGAGAAGCCTCCCAGAAGAGAGAGGTCCAGCAGCCAGAGCTCCAGCGGCAGCTTCTCCTTGGTCGCTTTGGCGAAATTCTCAGGCGAGTGTGTATGGGCGTTTATCAGGCCCGGAATCGCCAACCGGTTCTTTCCATCTATGACCTTGTCTACACTCCTGTCTGAGATAGGGGCTGATGAGACTTTGGAGATCCTGTCCCCCTCAATCAGGATGTCACGGTCAACCACGTAGCCGTCGGGCTCGCGTTCGTCGAGCAGCGCAGAGCCCTTGATGAGAATGCTCAATTGTCGGTTTCTCCTTCCTCAAAGTGCTCTTTGGCGGCCCTGTAGTACAAGTTGGCCAATGGTTCAGCCAGAACGCGCAGAGTGCCGGGGATGGTGGCGTATTTCTTGGGCACCGTGAACTCTTCATCCTCCGAGCGCATCCGATGCAGGCGGTCGAGATCGATTCTACCGTAGTTGATCCCCTCCTTTGTGAGCCCTGCTACCTTACCTTCGGGGCCGAAGATGTAGCTCATCCCCGCTTCAACGCCCCAGATGTTTACGGACGAAGCTGTATAGATGGTGTTCTCGGCCGCTCTCGCCTGCAGGATAGCTCTCCAGACTTCGTGCAACTCATAGATCAATCCCCCGGTCGGGAAGAAGATGATGTCAGCTCCTTGCATCGCCAAGACCCTGGCTAGCTCGGGAAACCAGGCTTCCCAGCAGATGAGGAGCCCGATCCTCATGAGGTCTGTCTCCACCAGGCCGGGTTCCTGTCCTCGCAACATCGTCTCCTCGTTCATCGCAGGGACGATCTTCTGGTAGGTGAAGAGGCTGTCTCGGTACGGGTCGGCGAGGTGGTAGAGGTTGTAGAAGCCGTTGCCTACCTCTTTGGCTCCCCCAAAGAGCACGTAGACCTCCGTTTCCTGTGCCTTGTTGTGGAGGGTTTCAACGACGACCTCGTACTCTAGGGCATCAGATCCAGGTGATGGGCCTGGGTATAGCTCTGGGAAGGCAACCAGCTGTGCCCCCTGTCCAGCAGCTTCCTCTATATACCCAAGGGCCAGCGCAAGATTCTTCTCCTCAGGAGCAGTGGGGTCGTCCAGCACCCGGCCGGCGGCGTATCGCAAGTATGACCTGGGCTGCACGACCGCGATCTTGACTTCTCCCACGACGTTCCCCCTGTTGGTTCGATCTTACCAGTTGATCTCTATGCAACTCACAGGACAGTAGTGCGTGCAGAAGCCACATCTCACGCAGATAGAGGGATCGATCCAGTAGACATCGTCCCTCTCCTCTGGCGCCTGCACGGGGCAGATGAGAGCGCACGTCCCGCAGGCGGTGCACTCGTCGCTGTCGATCTCGACCACGAAGTCAGCCAGTCCTAGTTCGTTGACTCTCTCCATCCCCTGCAAGCCGGTCCCTCGCAGCTCGTCCAGGGTCACATTTTCATCGCGCAGGTATGCCTCCAATCCTTCTTGGAGCTCTGTGAAGATATCTGGACCGTGGGTCATGGCAGCAGTGCATACTCCGATCCCCGTGGCCCCGGCGATGACCATTTCCACGGCGTCCTGCCATCTCGCCACCCCACCTAGTCCGATGATGGGCAGTTCTGTGCGCCGGAAGATCTCCACGACGTAGCCTAGGGCCACCTCCTTGATGGATCTGCCGGACAACTCTGGCATCCAGGTGCCGATGTTGCGGGCCAGCGCTGGCTCCTTGGTGTAGATGTCGAAACTGATGGCAGGGAAAATGGTATCCCTGGAGGCGATGGCGTCTGCTCCGGCATCCTCCGCTGCTTTCACCAGGTCCACCAGATTCGAGGGTTCCGGCAACAACTTCACGATAACCGGGATGCTAACTGTCTCCTTGGCGGCCCTCGCGACAGTGTAGGTCCGCCTAGGGTCTTGGACCGCTCCGATTCCTTCACCCGTCACCACGTTGGGGCTTGACCCAAAGGCAGAGAGTTCGATGGCTGCTACGCCCGCCTCCTCTGCGCGGCCGGCCATGCGCTTGATGTCATCGCCAGGCGTATCGGTGACGGCTTGCAAGCTGATGATCACAGGGACGCCGCCCTCCTTGGCGATGGGTATCTCCTTCTCTATCCACTCTTCGAAGGATTTGAAGGACCAAGGGTCGGTCAGCACGAGCGAATCTTCGCTTAGTGTGCTGCACGAAAGGCTGAGCTTCTGGCCTGGGGATGGTTTGACTCCGATGGACTTGGTGACTACCGCCCCTGGCCTGGCAGTGGCAAAGCGTTTAAGAGAGGCCCCGGTGATGCCAGGTGGGCCCGCTCCCAGAATGAAGGGGCTCTCCAGTTCCAGATCACCTATCTTGACCCTTGTACCTACTCGGCTCATGCCATTCCTGCCTTTCTTGCTCCTCGGTCTGTGAATGCTTCGCTGTCGCTGACCAGCACGGTCTACGGCCCTTGACCGCCTTCGCGTTCCCGCAGAGCTGCTAGGACCCGCGATCTACGCGCGGGCAGGTCATTAATGCGTATCCCTGTCGCGTCATGGATGGCGTTGATGATGGCAGGTGCAGTGGGCAGGGAAGCTATCTCTCCCAGCCCTTTGGCTCCGAAGGGGCCATCAGGATCGGTCACCTCCACCGCGGAGGAGACGATGTTTGGCGTCTGCTTGGCTCTGGGGACGCCACACTTGCCCAGGGTATCAGTGACGTTCCAGCCCTCCTCCATCTTGAACTCCTCCGAGAGAGCATACCCCATGCCCATGATGACGCTGCCTTCTATCTGGAGGCGTACATTCTGGGGATTGATGGCCTTACCCACATCGTGGCAGGCGACGACATCCAGGACCTCAACGGCACCCGTTTTCTCGTCCACCGCGACGCGAGCTGCCTGCGTACCGAATCCGAAGGTGACGTAGTTGATGTAGTCCTTCGGCTTCTCGTGCTGGCTCGACTCGCCGGTGGCGTAGGTTTTGGGTAACACATACTCACCGTCCCCGCTGAAGACCTGATGGCGCTCCCCAGCTGCCTTGGCCAGTTCGGCCAAGGTAATCAGTTCATCATTGGTTCTCGTGTCCACGAACGAGCCTCCACTGAATAGGAGACTCTCGTACGGGACTTCATACTCCTCGGAGGCATAGTCCAGCAGGAGATCTTTGAGCCGCTCGCTCGCTCGGACCACTGCGTTGCCTGCGATGAAAGTCGTACGCGAAGCACATGTGGGGCCAGTATCGAGAGGCCCGCCGGTATCCCCGAGGTGAACTTCCACGGCGTGATAGGGAAGGGCCAGGACCTGAGCAGCCATCTGGGCAGCCACAGTCATGGAACCCTGGCCAATCTCGCAGGCGGCCACCCTCACCAGGACTTTCCCATCGGGTGCCAACTCCACGGTGGCCCGTCCAATGTCCTCGGCCCCCAGTCCAAGGCCGACGTTCTTGAAGCAGCAAGCCACGCCGATACCTGTCTTCCGGCCGCTTGCATCAACAGGCGGCAGCGCGGCGACACGTTTCTCCACCTCGTCCAGCGTCTCTAGCAACCCGACGCTGGGCCCCAGAATCTGGCCGGTGCTTGTGCAGGAGCCAGGTCGCATGGCGTTGATGCGCCTGATGGTGAAGGAATCCATCCCAAGCTTCTCAGCAAGGAGGTCCAGTTGTGCCTCCATGGCGAAGGTCACCTGGTTGATGCCGAAGCCGCGCATGGCCCCGCATGGGACGTTGTTGGTGTAGACAGCCGTGGCATCGACACTGACGTTGGGAATGTCATAGGGGCCAGTGGAGAAGATGGTCGCCTGTTCGGTGACCTCGATGCCCCACGAGCCGTACGCCCCGGTGTCCACCAGAAGCTCTGCTCGCACGGCCAACAGTCTTCCGTCCTTGGTCGCACCTGTCTTGTAGCGCATGGTGAAGGCGTGCTTCTTGACATGAACTCTCAGCGATTCACCACGGGTCAAGACCATCTTCACGGGTCGACCGGTGGCGAGGGCACCCATAGCCAGCATGATCTGGAGGGTGATGTCATTCTTGGCCCCGAAAGCGCCTCCGCCAGGTATCTGGACCACGCGCACCTTGGCAGGATCAATGCCCAAGGCATCCGCCATCTGACGCTGGTCGCCAAAGGGGTACTGGGTGTTCATCATCACCTTGACGCCACCGTCCTCCGTGGGCTCGGCCAAGCCGGCCTCTGGCTCCAGGTAGGCATGCTCGATGAACGGTGTGGAATAGGTGCCTTCCGCCACCACATCAGCCTCGGCAAAGCCTCTTTCCACGTCGCCCTTCCTTACTTCAGCCATGTGGTGGATATTGCCATCGGGATGGATCTGGGGCGCTCCAGGGTCGAGCGCCTGTAGTGGCGTGAATACACCCTCCAAGGGGCGGTATTCAACGATGCATGCATCCCTGGCTGCCTCAGCCTGCTCCTCAGTCTCCGCGAAGGCGACGACGACCGGCTCGCCTATGAAGCGAACCTTATTCAGCGCCATCACCTGGGCGTCGCGGACCATCGGGCCATACACATTGTCCCCGGGCACATCCTTGGCCGTGAGCACAGCGCGCACGCCTGGCATCTGTTCGGCCTTGCTGGTATCAATGCTCAGTATCTCCGCGTGGGGATGAGCGCTCCAGAGGACCTTGCCGTAGAGCACACCTTTGGGGGTCATGTCATCCCCGTACTTCAGAGCCCCCAGTGCCTTGTCCATGGCGTCCTTTTTTTGAACCGACGCGCCGACGACACCCTCCACTTCGGGAGTAGATGGAATCTCCTCGCCTGCCATGACGCTGGCGACTTCCTCCAGGGCTCGAAAGATGGCCGGGTACGACCCACATCTGCACAGGACCGGATTGAGGGCCTTCTTCATCTCCTCACGGGAGGGGCGGGGGTTTTCGTCCAGGAATGCCTTGGCAGTGAGTATCATCCCCGGAGTGCAGAATCCGCACTGCGGTGCGCCATTCCGAGCGAACGCCTCCTGCAGCGGATGGGGCTTTCCATCGACGGTCAGGCCTTCAATGGTGGTGACGGATTTCCCGTCGAGGTTCTCCATTTTCCAGCGGCAGGAACGCTCCGGTTTCTCGTCTACAAGCACGGTGCAGGCGCCGCAGGTGCCCTCTGAGCAGCCGTTCTTGGCTCCGTCGAGCCCCAGCCTCTTCCGCAAGAAGGTCAAGAGGGTCATGTCTCGCGGAATCTGGACGACCATCGATTCTCGATTGACGGTGAGACGCACTTCGATCTCATCCATGGCTGCTCTCCGAAAGGTTGGCTATTTTGCGCCTGGCTCCTAGGTCCGAGGCACGAGGGAGATGCACTCCACGGGACAAATCTCTACGCACAAGCCACATCCGTAGCACTTCTCGGCGTCCGGTTGGGGCAGGCCATCTTCCGCGAGTTCGTAAGCCTGGTGTGCTCCATCGCGACAGGCATAGTAGCACATGCCACACTTGGTGCACGTGGCCTCGTCGACGCTAGCCACAACATCCTTCTTGATCAGTAAGTCGCCGTGGGGAACGATGTTCGGCAGCGCCTTGCGGATCAACTCCCTTGCGGCGGCGAAGCCTTTCTCCTCCAGAAAGTAGGCTAGGCCTTCCTTCAAATCCTCGATGATGTCGTAGCCGTAGTGCATCACGGCCGTGCAGAACTGGACCGTAGATGCTCCGACGAGCATGAACTCAGCCGCGTCTGCCCAAGTTGTGGCCCCGCCGCTAGCTGCCAGGGGGATGCCCGACGCTTTGGCGATGGTGGCCAGGGTGCGGAGAGTGATGGGCTTGACCACGGGTCCACTGACTCCGCAGAAGGTTGACTTACCGTTGATACTGGGATAGGGGACAAAGGTTTCCAGGTCGATACCGAGGAGTCCGTGCACTGTGTCACTGGCGCATACGCCGTCACCGCCTGCCTGCTCCACGGCGTCGATGATCTCCACGATGTCGGTGACCTGGGAGGTCAGCTTGGCCACGACGGGCATGGCCCCTGAATGCTCCTTCACCCACCCCAGGATTCTCTTCACGTCATCGGGCACTTGCCCAACCATCAGCGAGGTCTTGGCGAAAGGTGAATCTGTGGGGCAGGACATGCTGATCTCCACCAGGTCCGCACCGACATCTACAGAGCGCTTGGTCAACTCCTCCCAATGGTCCTTGTTCGTGGTGCCCCACAGGCTGAGGCCCACTATTCTGCTCGGAAACTCGTCCTTCAGCTTCCGAACGGCTTCTTCCATCACGTTCATGTGGTGCTCGGAGATGTTGTCGATGTTCCCCAGGGCTATAGCTTTCTTCTCCTCCCAATCCATGCTGGTCATGATGGGGTAGGTGATATCCACTTGGTAGCTCTCCACCGAGGTGGTCTTCATGATCGCGCCAGCCCAGCCTGCCTGGAAAGCACTTCTCACCATTTCGTAGCTGTCAGTGGGCGGTGCGGAGGAGAGAACAAAGGGGTTCTCAAATCGAAGGCCACAGTACTCAACTGACAGGTCTACTTGCGGTTCTCGATACATCGTTACCATCCCCTCTTCTACTTCGCTCGACACAGGTACTCGTGGATCGACTGCGCCGCCTGCTTCCCATAGGCCACTGCCTGCACTACGGTCCTGGAAATGGGGTTGTGCAGTACGTCACCACCGGCGAATACCCCGGGGCGAGAGGTCATCAAGCTGTCTTCGTCCACAATCAGATAGCCCCTGACATTGGTCTCCAGCCCCTCGAACTGCTTGATGGCGTTATCGTCTGGGCGTTGTCCGATAGCCACAATCACTGTGTCGCAAGGTAGCGCGAAGGACGAGTTCTCGATATCCACGGCGTTTTCAGGCACGAATTTGCCGGGCTCTTTCCACTCGATGTGTACTCCTTCGATGCCCGAAAGGCGACCTTCCGCATCACTTAGCATCCTGACCGGCCTGGCTCGAGTCACGAACTGGATACCCTCCTCCCAGGCAAGTTCGATATCCTCGGAGAACGCCGGCATTTCCTCAGGAGCTTCCAGACAGACGACAGTTGTCCTCTCGGATCCCATGCGCAGGGTGGAGCACGCAGCGGTCATGGCCACGCTGCCCCCGCCGATGACGACGACGCTCTGCCCCACGCTTATCTCGCGAGAGGGCTTCAAGCCGTTGGCCTGCTTGAGAAGGTCCAGTGCTGTGTAGACTCCGAGGAGATCCTCACCATCGATGCCGAGGGTGTAGGGCGCCTGCAACCCCACCGCGATGAAGACTGCCTGATACCCATCGTTGAACAGGTCGTCGATGGTCATGTCGTCGCTCAACGGGGAATTGAGTTTGAACTCAACCCCCGCCTCCTTGATGAGATGGATCTCGGATTCGACGACATCCTGAGGGAGTTTGAAGGAGGGAATAGCAGTGGACATCGCCCCACCTAGCTGAGAAGAAGCTTGGAAGACAGTCACCCCGTAGCCGAGGGCGGCCAGATCCTTGGCAGCAGCCAGACCTGCCGGCCCACTACCGATGACAGCAACCTTCTGAGAGCGCTTCTCTGGCGGGATCCATTCTCTGGGGCCTCGGGTCCGTTCATAATCGGTGAGAAACCTCTGCAAGGCTCCGATGTTTATCGGCTCCGTCAGGACAGTGCTGCGACATTGCTCCTCGCACAGCGCATCGGTAGGGCAGACCCTGCCACAGACGCCGGACAAGATGTTTGCCTCCCTCAAGACTCGGACCGCGCCCCACAGGTTGTTGAACCTGATCTTTCGGATGAAGCTGCGAATGTCTATGCCTGCGGGACACCCTTTGTTGCAGGGGGGGGCTTCGCACATCAAGCACCGCGAAGCTTCGATGGTGGCTTGTACAGGGGTGAGGGTCTTCTCTATCTCCTCGAAGCTCTGAACTCTCTCAGCTGGCGAAAGTCGTGCCGCCTGTGTCCTTCCGCTCATGGGTCATGTGTCCTTGAACGCTCTGCGTCTATTGTCCCTTCCATAACCTTTGTATCGTGTCCATCGCTCGAAGTTTCAACTCTTCCTCATCCACGAGTTGCGCCTCATTATGGCGTACTGCGACCTCTCCGTCCACGATGACGGCTGCCACATCGCTTGCGGTGGCGCCTAGAACTGTGTGGTAGATAGCGTTCTCTGGGATTAGGGGAGACGGAGAGTTGTCTTCGAGCAGCACGAGGTCCGCCAGCTTTCCCTCCTCGATGGAGCCGGCCTCCAGTCGCAGCGCCTGGGCGGCGTGTGTGGTGTGGAAAGAAAACACATCCTCGGCCCCGACAACTCCTCCTCCCGTAGTCAGAGGGTGCAGCAGAAACGTCGTGCTCAGATTGACGAACGGGTCGAAAGCTCTGACAAACCCGTCATCTCCCAATGGGAGGTTCACTCCGTGCTCCAACATCTCTGCGACGGGGGCTGCCCCTGTTCCAATCTCCATGTTGGAGATGGGGTTGTGGGAAACGGACACCTTGCGCTCGGCCAGGATCTTGATCTCCTCTTCTGTGAGATGTACGCTCTGCGAGGCGATGGTCATGTCGTCCAACACGCCGAGTTCGTCGAGATGTGGCACCGGCCTCTTGCCGAAACGTTCCAGTGCATCCTCCACGTGATAGGTGCCCTCTGACAGATGTAGCTGAAAGAGCGCACCCTTCTCGCGTGCCATTTCCTTCGCCTGCTGGATATACTGGCCGCTGCAGGAGAAGGTGGTATGCACGCTCATCAGCCCCTTCACAAGGCCCGTCCGGTCGAGTATGGAGCCGTTCTCCTGGAGAAGTTTCTGGGCTATCTCGGGACCTGCCCTCTCGGTGGCTTCGTTGGATACGAAGGCTCGCGCTCCGGTCTTGGCGATGGCCTCCGCCTCACTGGTCATGAAGCCAGGCTCGGCGTAGGGCGCCTCCATCACATCGCAGAAGCACGTATAACCCGATTTGAGGTGGAGCAGCGCGGCGTAGGCTGAGAGGTTTTCCACATCTTCTGCTGTGAGCACATCCTCAACCAGTGGCCACCACCATTCCTTGAGGAAGGGCCAGAAGCCAGCGGGCGGCGGAATGGGGTGCCCATAGGCGACCAGACCATGGAGATGGGTGTGAGTGCTGATCAAGCCAGGGAGGATCAGACCATCGACCTGAAGATCACCTTTGGCACCTGGCTGGCTCTCGACGCTCCTGATGCGATTTGCCTCTATCTCGATCACTGGATCGGAGACCACACCCTCGGGTCCCACCGTGATGGCAAGTTTTCCTCCCACGCGCACTGGTGCTCCTCCCGTCCTCCATGGGCGCCGAAAAGCAGGACCTGACGGCCGGGCCCCCCCGGTCCCAAGCCCCTTCCTAGAGCGGCAGAGTTGCTCAACTCTTCGAAAGGGAGTTACCGAGTCTGTGCGACACCTCTCTGGCGACGCTTCTTATGATTTCGAGCTGGCTCATGGCCCTCTCCTGCGTGAAGCGATAGGAAGGGCCCACCACGCCGACAGCGGCGACCGTCTTCTGGCTCAAGTTGGTGATAGGCACCGCAATGGCGTTGGTACCCTCCTCCAGCTCCTCAAAAGAGGTGGCGTACCCCTGCTCACGGACTCGTTCCAACTCGTACCGCAGGTCGCCTGAGTCGCAGATCGTACGAGGCGTCAGGCGGGGCAGGCCTTTCTCCAGGTACCGCTCAAGCTCCTCCTCCTCCATGTCAGCCAGGAAGATCTTCCCTGCGGATGTGCAGTAAAGAGGAGTGCGCCGCCCAAGCCAGCCTACTGATTGCACCAGATGTGGACCAGGCACCTGCTCCACATTGAGCACTTCGTCTCCATCTCGGTAACCAAGATAGGTGAGTTCCTCCACGGTGTCCGCTAAGTAGTGAAGATAGGGCCGGACGACCTGTGGCAGATTGCGAGAATTGAGCATTGTGCCAGCAAGCTCGATCAGCCGAATCCCCAGACTATATTTGCGGCTCCGTGGGTCCCGCTCTACCAACCCTCCTTTTTCGAGGGACGCCAGAAGGCGGTGGACGGTGCTCTTGTGGAGACCCAGCCGGAGGCTCAACTCCGTCACACCCAGCTGGGCCTCGTCAATGCTGAAGGCATTCAGGATCGCTATTGCTCTGTCAACGGATTGTATCGGCATTCTTGACCTTCCTTTCTTTGGCTAGCTCTTGCTGCTCTATATCGGCCGACGCTAAAGACCGCGAACGCCATGTCGAGAACTTCGGGACCTACTCGACCTCTTCCTTCTGCTTCAAAGGTAGAAGCACCTTCTCCGGGGTCAAATCTAGTTCGTTGAACAAGATTTCAGCATCATGGTGGGCATCTCACCCACGGCCCAAGATCCATGGGGTCCGAGGGGAGGCGGCCACCTCGGCCTCCGCGGCGTGGGCGACATTCGTCTTGGCCCCCCCTGTACCTTGGTGCTATCCCATGGTCAAAGCCATGATTGCCTTTTGAGCGTGCAAACGGTTCTCGGCTTGATCGAAAACGGCGGATTGCGGGCTGTCCATGACCTCGCTTGTGACCTCGAAATTCCGGTCTGCGGGAAGGCAATGCATGTAGATCGCGTTCTTGTTGGCCAGCTTCATCTTCTCCTCGTCGCAGATCCAGTGACGGTTGGCTTCGGAGAGCTTTTGAGCCTTTTCGGGCATGGGCTTGTCTGTTTCGGGCGGGAAGTAATGCCGGCAAGTCCAGTTCTTCGCGTAAACAACGTCGGCGCCCTCAAAGGCTTCTCGCATGTCGTGCTTGATCTCGAGGGTTCCACCGAACTTCTGCGCGTTGGCCTCCACGCTGTCCATGATCTGCGGGTCCAGGTCAAAGTTCTCTGGGTACGCCAACGTGACGTCCATCCCCATCAGGCTGGTCACCAACAAGGCGCTGTGAGCGACGCTTAGAGGCTTCTGAGAGCGGGGAGAGTACGCCCAGCTCATCACAAACTTCTTCCCTTGAAGCTGGCCGAGTTTCTCCCTCATGGTTAGAATGTCGGCTATCCCCTGGCAGGGGTGGTACATATCAGACTCCATGTTGATGACGGGGATATCTGCCCATTTGGCGAAGCCGTCCAGAACCTCTTGACCTGCTCCGAATACCCAGTCCACGGCTTTGCCGAAGCAGCGGATGGCGATGCCGTGACCCATGCGGCTCAGCACACGGGCCACGTCCGAAACATTCTCGGTCCTGTACTCTCGCACCTCGTCGTCAAGAGCCGGGGTGTAGATCTCACCAGGAGACAGGTAATGAGCATGGCCCCCCAGCTGGGTCATCCCGGCTTCGAAGCTGTTCCTGGTGCGAAGGGACATGCCATAGAAGATCATGAACAGGGTCAAGTCTTCCAGCAGTCTATGCGACTCGCGGATGGCGAATTTCCTCTTCAAGCCGAGGGCCACATCGATGATCGTTTCGATCTCCTCGCGGCTGAAGTCCGCTATGGTCAGAAAGTCCCTACCTCTGAGCGTGTCAGTCTTCATACGTCGGAATTCCTCTCCTTAGAGTATTGGGGATCGCTGGTGCCGGGGTATCGGATAGAGGGGGACGGGTCGCTGGCGCGGCGACTGGGGGCTTCCGGGAGGCGTAAGGATATCGCGGCGAATGAACGATGATCATTTGAGAAACGGTTCCTCAGTTGAACGTTCGGGAAATCCAAGTTGTTTCTCGTGAGGCAAATCGAGTACTCTTGGACGCCAATCTTGCTACATTATACAGCATTGTCTCACGGCTGTCAAGTGTGAATTTTCAATTATACAACTGCGTCTCCGCCCATCGAACATCAACGCGCGCCAGGGGTCTTGGTTCCGCTATATGTAATCATGGTGCTCAATATACAACAAATCCTTGACAAATAGAGGGAATTGTGTATAATGGTAATGAAAGCCGGGATTCTGACCGCATTCAAGGAGGACTCCATTGATGAGTAACCTGATCGTAGATCTTTGCGCCCGCAAGGTCGTGGATACCCGAGCGGAGAGGTCAATCGAGGTGGATGTGATCACTGAATACTCCGTCGGCAGGGCCTCAGCGCCCCTGGGTGCCCCTGGCAGCAGAGGGGAGTTTGAACCCCCAGCATATCCGGAAGGCGGTGTAGACGCAGCAATCGAGATTGTCGATACTCTCCTCACGCCGAGGCTAGCGGGCGAGGATGTCTTCGAACAGGAGAGGGTGGATCTTCTGCTGCGAGAGATTGACGGCACCAAGAACTACGCGCGGATAGGGGGGAATACAGCGATGGTGGTGTCCTTGGCCGTGGCCAAGGCGGCCGCCGACGGGCTGGGCATCCCCCTGTATAGATATCTCGGCACACCATTCAATAACGAGCTCTCCTACCCTATTTCCAACATCATAGGTGGAGGCCCGCACGCCAGAGTCGACATCGTTCCAGACATGCAGGAGCACCAGATGATACCTGTCAATGCCAAGACCATGTCCGAAGCGCTGTGGGCCGTCGTGGACGCGTGGCATCGAGTCGGAGAGATCTGCAAAGAGAGGTATCCTGAGTTCAACGGTGCGACCGATGACGAAGCGGCGTGGGTGCCATCGATCACCGATTGGGAAGCTCTGGAGATCCTGGCAGAGGTCGCGGAGGAGATGCGTACTAAGAGGGGTGTGGAGATGAGGCTGGGCCTGGATGTGGCCGCGGGCAACTTCTGGGACCCTAAGACAGAACTGTACGTCTATCATCAGGAGGGCGTGGAGAGAACCCCCAAGGAGCAGCTGGAGTACATATCCAAGATCATCGACACCTTCCCCATGTACTACGTGGAGGACTTCGTTCACGACGATGACTACGAGTCCTACATAGAGATGACTGAGAAGTACGGCCGGAAGCTCTTGATCTGCGGCGACGATCTCTTCTGCACCAACATCGAGAGGCTGGCTAAGGGACTCAAGATGGGCGCAGCCAACTCGTTGATCATCAAGACTAACCAGACAGGAACGCTCACCGACGCCTGGCGCACGGTGGACATGGCCAAGAAGAACGGCTACATGCCCATCAAGTCCTGCAGGTCAGGCGAAACTGAGGACACGGCCATTGCCCAACTCGCGGTAGCCTGGGGATGCCCCGCCAACAAGTTCGCAGTGGGAGGCAAGGGGCCGACGAAACTGAACGAACTGCTGAGAATCGAGGAACAGTTGGGCGCGGGCGTTGCTCGCATGCCCGAGTTGCCCTACCTGTAGGGAACTATGACCGGGATCGCGCTTGCCGACTGAGCTCACGAGAGGAGGCTGGGCACTCGCCATGTCCATGACCATCACCGAGAAGATCCTTGCCCGGGCGAGCGGCCGCGATACTGTCGAACCTGGCGACATCATCAGAGTCAAGGTCGACTTGGTGATGGGGCACGACGTCACCCTCCCCCTCAGTGTACTGGAGTTTCGAAGAATGGGCGCGACCCGAGTCTTCGATCCGACAAGGGTCGTCGCCATCAACGATCATTTCGCCCCGGCCGCAAGTGCGCAGGCCGCGGAACAGATTAAGATTGTGCGGGACTTCGCGCGGGAACAGGCGTTGGTTCACTACTATGAACCAGGTTGCGGTCAGTCGGGTGTTTGCCATGCTCTGTTGCCCGAGGAAGGGTTGATCCTTCCCGGTGCCGTCGTCCTGGGAGCAGATTCCCACACCACTACCTATGGTGCGCTGGGTGCCTTCGCTACGGGGATGGGGAGTACAGACATCGCCGCCGCCATGGCTCTTGGCGAGACTTGGCTGAAGGTCCCTGAGTCCTTGAGACTGTACTACTCCGGCCGGTTGCAGGAGTGGGTGACTGGCAAGGACCTCATACTCCATACGTTGGGCAGAGTCGGTGCTGCTGGCGCGATCTACAAGGCTATGGAGTTCTGTGGCCCCGCTATCGAGGGGTTGGCTATGAGCGATCGGTTGACCATGTGTAACATGGCTGTGGAGGCCGGGGCCAAGAACGGGATCATAGCCGCCGACGCCGAAACCGAGCACTACTTGCGAGAAAGAACCTCTCGTCCGTACAAGGCCTTGACCAGCGATCCCGACGCAACCTATGGCGCGACCTACGAGTTTGCGTGCGAGGAGATCGAGCCTCAAGTGGCGTTTCCCTTCTCTCCCGACAACGTCAAGCCCGTCTCCGAGGCATCGGATGTGACGATAGACATGGCCTTCATAGGTTCCTGCACCAACGGTCGATTGGAGGACCTGCGGATGGCGGCCAAGGTACTCCAGGGCCGCCGTGTGGCGGAGCGGGTGCGCCTGGTGGTCATCCCGGCCACACTGAAGACGTATCTCCAAGCCTTGAAGGGGGGTCTGCTTGAGACATTCGTCGTTGCCGGGGCTGCTGTCGGCACACCGACGTGTGGGCCGTGCTTCGGCGGGCACATGGGCCTTCTGGCGGCGGGCGAGAGGACGGTCTCCACCACGAATCGCAACTTCGTGGGGCGCATGGGTCATCCAGAGAGCGAGGTGTATCTCGCTTCGCCGGCGGTGGCTGCCGCATCCGCTGTCACCGGTCGAATAGTCCATCCGGAGGAGGTCGTCGATTGAAAGCGCTGGCGGGAAAAGCTTGGAAGGTTGGCGACAACGTTGATACCGATCAAATCATCGCTGGCCAGTACCTCACTCTCACAGATGCTGAGGAACTGGCCAGTCATTGCTTTGAGGAGAGATATCCTGAACTGGCGAGTGGCTTCCGCGCGGGGGATATCATCGTTGCAGGAGAGAACTTCGGGTGCGGCAGCTCGCGAGAGCACGCTGTCGTGGCGTTGAAGGCGATGGGCGTGACTTGCCTCGTCGCCAAGTCCTTCGCCCGCATATTCTTCAGGAATTGCATCAATCTGGGGCTCCTGCCGGTGGACTGTGTAGACGCAGTGGATGGCATCGACGAAGGCGACGAAGTGTGGGTAAACGCCTCTATGGGCAAGATCGAGAATCGGTCCAAGGGCCTTGAGTTTGATTTCAAGCCCTTGCCCGACTTTCTGGAGAAGATTCTTGCCGCTGGCGATTTGACTACCTATGTGAGGAAACAACTGTCCGAAGTTGGTGAGCGCTAGTCTCAAGGAGATGGGGGATATGCCGCAGCAGCGCAGAATACGTTGTGTTCTGATGCGAGGGGGTACAAGCAGAGGCTTGTACGTGATGAGAAACGAACTCCCTCGCGACCCAAATCTGCGTGACAGGGTCATCCTGGCCATGTACGGCAGTCCAGACATCAGGCAGATAGACGGCATCGGTGGTGCCGATGCCCTGACAAGCAAACTAGCCATCATCGGGTCGCCTACCCGCGAAGACGCCGATGTGGACTACACGTTTGGCCAGGTGAGTATCACTGCGCCCTTCGTCGACTACGCGGGGAACTGCGGCAACATCTGCTCGGGGGTGGGGCCTTTTGCCGTTGACGAGGGCCTGGTGGACGCGGTGGAGCCGGTTACCCGGGTTAGGATCCACCAAACCAACACCAATAGTATCATCATAGCTGAGGTGCCGGTAAGCGAGGGGAAGGCCGCCATCTTGGGAGATTATCGTATCGATGGTGTGCCGGGCACCGGAGCCGGGATCACGCTGGACTTCTCGGATACGGCGGGCGCCGTGACCGGCCAAGTACTGCCCACGGGAAGCGTGCGAGACACGTTGGATGTGGAGGGAGTGGGGCAGGTGGAAGTCTCCATCGTAGATGCGGGCAATCCCGTGGTGTTCATGAGGGCCTCGCGCTTGGGCCTGAGCGGCACGGAGTCCCCAGCGGAGATCGACGCCGATGCCAAGCTACTGGATACCATCGAGAGGGTACGCGGGCAGGCGGCGCAACTGATACGGATGGTCGAAGACTGGCAAGAAGCTGCCAGCATAAGTCCGTACGTCCCTTTCATCGCCCTGGTCGAGCCTCCTCGGACATATGTCAGTTTCGCCACTGGCGAAACAGTGGAGGAGGAAAGGATCGATTTCGTATCCCGACTCCTCTTCATGTTGAAAATGCACAAGGCATATCCCATCACAGGCACAGTATGCACCGGAGCGGCAGCCAAGATACCAGGGGCGCTGGTCAACGAGGTGGCGCGCTCGTCACCAAGGGAGCATGTTGTGCGAATCGGACATCCGTCGGGAGTCATTGAGGTGGAGGCTGAGGTAGAAGCTGGCGAGGCCGGGCCAGTGCTGCGACGAGCGTCTGTGGGCAGGACTGCCCGTCGAATCATGGAGGGGTACATCTTCGTTCCCGAGCACATCTTCGCTGACTGATCAAGGAGGTTGGTGCATGGCGAGATTGTTGGAGTATCAGGGCAAAGCTCTCTTCAAGCGAAAAGGCATACCGGTGCCCGAGGGTAGAGTCGTAAGGAGCCTTGATGAGGCCAAAACTGCGGCTGAGGAGATGGGCTTTCCCCTCGCAGTGAAGGCTCAGACCTTCTCAGGTGGCCGAGGCAAGGCAGGGGCCATACTGTTCGCGGAGAATCAGGACTCGCTGGTGGAGGCAGTGAAGCAGCTACTGGCCAAGGAGATCCACGGTTCGTCTGCCAAAGAGCTTCTGATCGAACGGAAAGCAGACGTCGTGAAGGAACTCTACATGGCAGTGACGGCTGATGCTTCGACTAGGCGGCCGGTGGCCATATTCTCCCCTCAGGGAGGGGTGGATATTGAGGAGACGGCCCGCATGGAACCCGCGGCTGTCCTGAGCATGCCTATCGATATTCTGCGGGGCCTGTACTACTATGACGGCTTGAACCTGGTGAGACAGGCCGAAGGACTCGCCAGCAGACAGATGCTGACCTTGGCCAATGTGTACACAAATCTGTATCAAGTGTACCGAGAGTTTGACTGCAAGTTGGCTGAGATAAATCCGCTTGCCTTGATCGAGGGGGGTGCGGTGGCTCTTGATGCACGGGTGGACATCGATGACGATGCCCTGGCAAGGCAGACTTCACTGGATTTGGAGGTGGCGGAGGAAGCGGGGGAGAGAGCAGCTACGCCGTTGGAGATCGCGGCTGGCACGATCGACGAGGATGACCATCGGGGATCCGTCCATTTCGTCCAAATAGACCCGGACGCCTCGTACGCCAGAGCGGAAGGCAAAGTGCCCATCGGCTTTGACTGCGTGGGAGCGGGAACCAGTCTCACCACCATGGACGAACTCGTGCCACTCGGGTACTACCCCGTCAATTTCTGCGATAGCTCAGGGAACCCTGTTGGCTCCAAGCTGTACAGGATAACCAAGGTGATCATGTCTCAGCCGCAGATCGAGGGCTATGTGTTCGTGTCTTGTGTGTCCAGCCAGCAGCTGGACAATACGGCCAGAGGCATCATCAAGGCCTTCAAGGAGCTGTATCCTTCAACAAGTGGGCAGCCGAACATCCCCTCTGTCGTGGTCTTCAGAGGGGCTT
>CAZNMJ010000028.1:0-21429 GCA_964573815.1 uncultured Anaerolineales bacterium | reverse complement strand
TTGCAAGCATACTCCCCTTCCTGTCCCCTCGCCACTCTCATACGGCCTGTAACATACCAACATAATCCGCCTGCACAGGGAGCCAACGTGAAGAGATGAAGCAGGAGGCAAACCGCAAGCTCGTTGCTGTGCGTACCCTCGTCTTCAAAGACGAACAGGTGCTCCTGGTTGGGCACCGTTCGCCCAAGACAGGCACCGTCTGGTGGATGGCACCGGGTGGACTGGTGCACCGCCTAGAGCCTGCTATGGAGGCGGCAGCACGGGAGGTGAAAGAGGAAACCGGGCTCGACGTAGAGATCGAGGGTCTGGTGTACTGGCTGGAGTGGCTCTGGGAGGAATCATACTGTCTTGAATTGTACTTCTTGGGAAACGTGACGGGCGGCACTTTGACCGTGGGCACTGACCCGGAACTGGATGAAGCACGGCAAATGATCTTCGATGCTCGCTTCTTCAAGTTGACGGAACTGAAGGATCACCCCGTCTATCCCAAGGTCTTCAGAACCATGCTAGCGCAGGACTGGCGCCGAGGTTTCGCGGGAGGCGCCATGTACTTGGGTGTCGACAAGCCTGATCTCCCAAGATAGAGGTTACAGTAACGGCCTCAATACCCGCCGGCTCCCAATGAGGGTGGGACCAGAAGATCCGAGAACACTTCGCGTGCAGCCCGTTGGCGGTCGCCCACCGCGCCACCCTGTTCCCGTGACAGCCGAAGATTGCAGGAGGTCCCAAAGAGTCCAACCACCTCGCAAAGGAGCTCAGACATGGCCACGGTAGTGTGCTTCGCTAGAGCAGTTTCCAGACAGGTACAGAGGATAACCACATGACATGCAGCGAATCCGCCGCATCGCACTTGTGGATGGCCGAAGCGGTTCGAGCCGCCTACGCCCGGGGCGAGGAGGACGAGGCACTGGAGCCCCTCGTGCTGGTCGACGGCGAAGGCCAGCCGATAGGCAGGTTTCAGGACGGGGACTACGTCATCTTCTACAACATCAGGGGCGAGCGGGAGGTGGAGCTCACTCGCTCGTTCGTGGAAGAGGGCTTCCAGGAGTTCCCAACCGAGAAGGACTTGGCGATCAACTTCGCCACCATGATTCAGTACGATGCGGATCTCAACGTCAAGGTCGCCTTTCCACCCCTGGGCCGGATAGATCAAACCCTGAGCGAGGTCATCAGCGACCACGGTCTGCGGCAAGTCAAGATCACCGAGTCGGAGAAGGCTATCCACCTCGGGTTCTTCTTGAACGGCAAGAGAAACACGCCCTTTCCCGGTGAGGAGAGAATCATCGTCCCGTCACCTCGCGTGATGGACTACGACCAACTGCCGGAGATGGCCATCGCCCAGGTCAGTGGGGCCATGGTCCAGAGAATCGGTGATCCAAGCTACGATCTGGTGATTGGCAACTTCGTCAACGTCGACGTGTTGGGGCATATCGAGAACCAAGAAGCGATAAAGAGAGCTGTCGAGATCGTGGACTCGCACGTCGGACAGGTCGTGGAGGCCGCTCAGAAGGCCAAGATGACAGTGCTCATAACCGCCGATCACGGCACTGTCGAGAAGTGGCTGTATCCCGATGGCGCCATAGACACCGGCCATACCGACAGCCCGGTCCCCTGCATCCTCGTCTGCCCTGAGCAGACTAGGCTGAGGAACGGAGGCAGCCTGACCGACGTTGCCCCTACCATACTGCAGCTCCTAGGGCTTCCCAGACCGCCAACGATGACAGGGCAGGGCCTGTTGGATGGCGGACCAACCACGCCTCCAGGCAACAAGAGGGTGCTGCTCCTCATTGTGGACGGCTGGGGGGCCAGGGACGAGACACACGGCAACCTCATCTCCCAGGCTCATACCCCAGTCATGGACAGTCTGCGGCGCGAACATCCATTCACCACTCTGAAAGCGTCAGGGAAGGCCGTGGGCATGCCGGAGGGAACCGTGGGCAACTCGGAGGCCGGACATCTTCACCTGGGTGCAGGCCGCAGGATCTACTCCGACAGGCTGCGAATAGAGGAGGCCATCGAATCTGGATCATTCTTCGAGAACCAAGCGTTCCTCTGGGCCATGAGGGGTGCGAAAAGTGACGGTACGCACCTGCATCTGCTGGGCATCGTGTCGTTCTACAGCTCCCACGGATCAGTGGACCACCTCTTGGCACTGTTGAAGCTGGCCAAACAAGAAGGCCTGAAGCAAGTGTACGTCCACTCCATGCTGGGTCGCAGGGGCGAGCACCCCGAGAGCGGCGCCAGATACATACAGACCGTCGAGGAAGCGGTAGAGAAACTGGGACTGGGAAAGGTGGTGTCTGTCATAGGCAGATTCTGGGCGCTGGACAGAGAGGAGAACTGGGATAGGATCGAGAAGACATATCGCTGGCTGGTCCACGGCGAAGGACGAGCCGTGAAAGGAACGAAGTGACCCGGCTATTGCTCATCCGCCACGCACTAAACGACTGGGTAGGGAAACGAGTCGCAGGGTGGACGCCTGGCATATCCCTGAACGAGGAAGGGCGCACACAGGCAGCACGCCTCGCCGAATGGCTGGATCCCGTGCCCCTGGAGGCGATGTACGCCAGTCCGCTGGAGCGCGCGGTGGAAACGGCGCAGCCAATAGCCAAATCCCACAACCTGGAGGTCCAGATCCGAGATACTCTGGGAGAGACTCGCTATGGGGAGCTGGACGGGAAATCCGTAGAAGAGGTGATGAAGAGCGATCTCTGGGAGCAGTTTCGAGCCTATCCCAGCAGAACACGATTCCCCGGCGCGGAGACCATCTACGAAGTACAAGTGCGCGTCGTTGGCGAATTAGAGAAGCTTCTGCAGAGTCACTCCAGCGGCAATATCGCCGTGGTCACGCACGCTGACCCCATCAGGGTAGCGGTAGCACGATACATCGGACTACCGCTGGACCTGGTGGGGCGCATCTGGGTCTCTCCTGCCTCCGTCACCGTATTGCGTTTTGACGAGTGGGGACCGCGCCTGACCCATCTGAGCCACACCGGTTCCCTGGACTTCCTCAGAGTGAAGCAGGACTCCGGCTGACCGCGTCACGGTCGAGCATCAACGTCCAGCGTCGTGAAGACGAGACTTGGCTCGCCCTCGCCCTCGTCCCTTATCCGCAGGATGTTGGCCCCTTGCGCGAGAGGCAGCGGACCCGTTTCGAACCGGCTCGCCTCGGCACCTACCTCATAGCTCTCCGTCATCTGGCCGTCCAAACCCACCACCAGAGGACGGGCCGCCTCCCCGCTCAAGGCCGCGAAGGTCAGCCGCACCTCCTGACTGACAGGGGCGATGATGGCACAGGTTGCCTCCAAGCCCAGTTCTCGCGCTGGCTGCCCGTCAACCACCTGCCGCTCGCCCCAGTCGGGTCCCAGTACCAGCAGAGGTGTCCGAGGCTCCCGGCCTGCCTCTCCGTAGACGGTGATCTGACCATCTTCGTAGGCCGGCAACTGGTCGCCAAATACCTCCTCAACCAGGCCGAGAACAGCCTCCCTCTCCTTCCCAGGCGGCAGCATGTACCCGTGCAGGATCGCGTACTTGATGTCCAGATACGCCAACACTTCGGGAGCAACCTCCCCCGGATCTTGAGCTATGATGTCAGGGCCAAGGAAGCGGAAGTGCTGTAGAACGGGTACCCTCTCCACCAACGAACGGGGATTGGGTCGCGTCACATAGCCTGCGATGATGGGCTTGTGATGAACAGTCTGGTACAGAAGATGAGTGGGCCGGTCCCAGTTCATGGGCAACTCCAGGATGGCGTACTCCTCTTCATCAGCTGCCAGTCTGTGGTAGAACGATGGCACGTAGACCTCGGTCATCGGATATGGCGCGGGCAGGAACTCTAAGCAGACCAAGGCCGTGGCCACGACGGCTAGCACTCTCGCCCTGGTCGCAGGCAGAGGAGCCAGGAGCCGCTGAAGTCCTAGCGCCACCAAAGGGGCCAGGCTGAGCATCACCATTACGTCGAACCGGCTGACGGAGCGGGCAATCCTGAAGAATGGCAAGAAGCGATACAGAGCCAGATAGGGAAGCGGCAGGGACACCTCTCGCCCCGCGATGTGGAGATAGGGGCCTAGAGAAATTAAGAAGAATGTCAAGCCACTGACGGCCCAGAACGCCCCAGCACGCCTTCTAGTCCAGAGGGCGTACCCCGCGAGTGCCAAGGGGATGTAGCCCGCGAAGACCATCCTCTCAGAGGTGCTGCTCGTGAAAGCCTCGCTCAGGCTAGCGGCCGCCTCTCCCCACAGAGGATGAAACTCGTTGGGAGTGATGAAGGCCAGCAAGTCGGCTGAGAGACGCACAGTGGTCTCAAAGGGCGAGAGCAGATGGCTGGGGTCCTGTAGAGCCTCCCTTACCATGGGCACTAATAACGGCGAAAGGACGATGCCGCTCACCACCAATATCAGCCCGGTTGTCGACACGAGAGGTCGGGGTCGGCGATCGGCCCACGCCCTGTACGCCAGATAGAGGACGGTGAAGATGAGCAGGTAGAGAACGAAGTACCAGTCGGAAAGAGCGGCGAGCACGAGAAAAGCGACAGGCAGACCTACGTGGGAAACCGGCCGCATCCTCGCCGATGACAAGGATTTCACCAGAGCCAGCACGTAGAAAGGCAACCACTCCACGGAGATGACCTGCATGTGGCCCAAGAGATGAGCGAAGTGGAAGGGGGAGAAGGTGAAGACAGCACCAGCCAGAAAGGCCACCAGATGATCGCGTGTTCTCCGACCTCCTCCAATAACGTACAGAGCCAGAAGGTAGGTTCCATACCCTCCCAGCACGAAGGAGAAAAGGACCACGAAGTTGTAGGAAACGGTCAGCCCAAAGCACAACTGGATGGGCAAGCTCACCAGGGAGTTGAAGACGTTCAAAGTGTGAAATAGCAGACTATACCCCGCAGGGTAGTAGAGGTAGGTAGTGAAATAGGGGCTCTGATGCAGATCCAGAACCGCGGTCTTGAC
Organism: uncultured Anaerolineales bacterium; assembly: GCA_964573815.1. Taxonomy (GTDB): domain Bacteria; phylum Chloroflexota; class Anaerolineae; order UBA7937; family B3-Chlor; genus CAYGAW01. The sequence goes on along the minus strand of CAZNMJ010000028.1, from coordinate 16,474 downwards.
CCACCACAGATTCCAGTAGTTCTGCCACCCGTCGAAGCCATCGCCAGGGATAGCCGTGGCTAGATTTAGAACCAGGGGATAGGTCATCAGCAAGGTCAACAGGAGAAAGCCGCTGAGGGCGAGAATGTGGGGCCGTGCTGACTTGAAGGTGACTCTTCTTTCAGGCATCGCCAGGCGTACCAGAGAGCGTCTTGCCTCGCCGGACCGTGGCTCTCAGGCCAGGTACAACCTCCGCGCCACGCCGATCATGGCCTCCATCAAAGGCTCCAGGATCCTTTGGCTTCTCCCCACGACATAGGCCGCAACGGAACCAACCAGCCCGCCTGCTATCACGTCCAGCGGGTAGTGCACGCCGCAGTAGATGCGGGCAAAGACAAAGAGTCCAGCCAGAATCCCCATCACGACACCCAACCAGCGATGGCGTTGCCAGGCAACCCCGGCGAAGGCAAACACGACGGCGGCGGAGTTCGCAGGCAAGGAGGAATCCGATGGCCGATAGAAAAGCAGATTGACCTCTTGCACGGAGAAAGGCCGTGGTCTGAAGTAGATCAAGTTGCAGAACTTCACCACGAGGTTGGCCAGAAGAACGGCCACGATGATAGACAAAACGGCTCGCTGATTGCTCCTCCTCTCCTGCTTGCTGCTACCAGCGAACCAAAGAGCAGCAGTCAGGAGGCACAGAGTCGTGGGCACAAAGTAGTCGTTTACCAGCAGGCGCATCAGGCTGTCCACAGCTGGCACCTGTCCTGCTAGGCCATTGATGAGATTGAATAGCGACGTATCCAGCGGCATCGAATGTCCTACAGATGTCTACGAAACCAACCCGTTGCCCAAGAAAGAACTCGTCTGTCAGAAACAAGCTCCAAGTGTCCGAGCCCGGGGGTCACCTTGACCTTCGCATTGCCGCTCAGCCTATCTGTGGCCAGGGGCGGCACCACTCTGTCTTCCTCTCCGTAGATGATGAATAGAGCCTGCGAGTCCAGTTCAGGGATATGCTCACGGGCATCTACCTGGTTCACGAGCTCCCCCCGTTGATGCCGCCGGGTCCAGCGGATAGCCTCGGCGTAGGACATCGCGCGCAGGAGGTCCAAGCCAGGCTGGGCATTCTCCTTCATGAGGACAGGGCTCAAAGCTACAACCGCTCTGATCTGCCTGTCCTCAGCAGAGGCGCGGATGGCCAGGTCGCCGCCCAGACCCACGCCCACGGCACCCACCCTGCTGGCATCGATCTCGTCTCTGGTATGGAGATAGTCGATGGCCTGCGGGAAGAGAATAAGGACATCGGGGAACCGCCACAAGTCGCTTGACCCGATGGCGCGCATATCCAGAGCGAGCACCGAGAAACCGCTCTCAGCCAACTTGGCAGCCATCGCTCCTAGAGATTCGCTTCCCTTGCCGGGCTCGGGTACCATGCAAACAACAGGCCAGGGGCTGTCTCCAGAGGGCGGCAGATAGAGGATACCACGCACCCACTGGGCAGATATCTCCTCCTTCTGGGCATACTGCTTCTCCGCGTGCCACCGCGAGGAGGCCCAGAGCCTGTCCGCCAGGAGAGAGACAGCTATCGTGCTCAGTAGACCAAGAAGCAATCCTGCCCACAAAAAGAAGAGGAACTCGCTGCTGGCTGGCCCGGGCGAGAAGATCTCCTCGGTCCTTGTGCCGAAGAACCAAAGACAGGCCAACGCCAGAAGACTCGAGCCCCACAGATAGCCCCATCTGGGCTTGAGGTTACGCGGCAGCCACGAGAGAGCCTTCAGGCGCTGCCATGCGGCGACGAGTTGCCAGAAACCCAGCGAGGCGAAATAGGCGAAGACAAGGAAGACAAAGCCGATGGTGATCTGCTCGCGAAACTCCATTGGCCAGCCGCTTAGCCCCCGGTCATCTCTGTTCCAAGTACCTGGATCGCTCTTGCAGACACAGCCAATTGATCAGTCCCTTCTCCCTTGGCCTATGGAAGCCGCTTCTGATCCTAGCGCTATCGAAGGCTGCAGGAGCGCCAGATCTCGGCCGTATCATCGAAATCGTAGGTCACCCGGGCAGAGATCACGAAGCCCTCTCGCGAACCCACTTCTCCGTATCGGACTCGAAGATACCGTCCCCCGGCCATCTTCCTCACGGCTATCTGTGTATTATGGCGTCCCCGAACGATGTAGTCAGGCCGCTCGATGGTCCCCAACACATCATCGCAACACGCGTTGGTGTAGGACCACCTCTCCGCCAGCAAGCGGATGGGCACACCGTTTATGGATGTAGCTGTGAAGGACAGGTCCATGGACGTATCCAGGTCTCCTGAGGCCAGTCTTGCCAATTATACTGGTTCTGTACCGGACCGCAACCGTCCGACCGGGCGTGTTGAGAAAGGCCAAGCCTCTTCTCCTGCGGAGGCGTTGGTGGTACTGCTGGCAGGCTGGTGAGTCCCTCTGGGACTTGATGGGTTGAGCCAGGAAATTCGATCTCCCGGCGGCTTGCCTCCGCCGAGCTAAGTCGCTCAGGAATGAATTCCCGCGCCAGGGTCGGAAAGTCCGTGCGGGACTTCAATGCGCCGCAGCGCCCCGAACTGCGCGGAACAGGGGAAATCTTTGAGCAGCGTTTTTGCACACTCGCGGACCGTCTATTGCCCGGGCACATAGATGTTTCCCCGGCGCAAGAACCTGGTGTAGTGCACGCCTTCTATCTCCCTTTGCGCGGCCAGCCTATCGAGTAGCGTCACGACCTTCTCGTAGGCGCTGGCGCTTAAGGTTGTGATCTCCTTCTTGATCCCCCTATCTGCTCGCAACCATTGCTCATAATCGCTGCAGTTGCCCGAGCTATACCCAACTAGGAAGCCCTCGATTCCACAGATTAGCAGCGGCAACTGTATGGCTTGCACCGAATAGGGACACAGGCACATCACGGCATTACTGAACAGCTGATGCTTCGTGCTAGGGATCATGACGTCACGCGCGATGTCCAGAGCGGAGGTCATGATGTGCATGTTGGCTCCAGCCCGCAGGGCCTGTAGGCCAATGGTCCTGATGTTGCACTGAAGACATGCTTCGTGGACGGACTCCGCTGCCTCTTCCAGGTCCAACTCTTCCAGGAAGATACAGTCGTGATTCGGACGCCCTGCTGGGCACGGTGGATCCATGGGCTTCTGGCAGAAACCCACAGCAACCAGCAGGTCCCTCCGCGCCGTTGCCAAGCGACTCACGAGATCATCCTCGGAACCCTCGAACAGCATCGTAGTGTCGCTCTGCTCCAAGTTCGCCCGCACTAGTCTTCTGTACTTCGACACTCCTGCAATGGCGTTGGCAGGATGCCGGAGAAGGATTCGGGCCAGAAACGTGAGGGCATACCTCCTGCGCAGGCTGCGAAAAGAGAATTCCCAGATCCTGAAACTCAGGAAAGCCGCATCATCCAGTCGCTTCAGTAAACCATACATCACCTGGATATCCTCTCTAGGTCACCATCCTTCGCCAATTGCCACCGTCCTTCTGGGGTGTTATAATCCTGCACAACATCTCGTGGCGAGCGGCATTGTGAGCACCGAGCATAGGCTGTACTACGACGCGCTCTGGTCCAGGAGCAGGGTGGTCGAGCCATCGATGTGGGCGCTGTGGGACACCGTCAGCGCCTACGTTGCCGATAGGACCCACTTCCTGGAAATAGGTGCAGGAAACCGTCCACGCATTCCCATAGGTGGATCCTACTTCGTGGACCTCAGTGCTAAGGCCATGGAAGCGCTCAGGAGACGAGAGGGTAGGTGCACTGCAGGTACCGCTGAAGCCCTCCCCTTCCCCGATGATATCTTCGACCTGATATGCGCCTTCGAAATCGTCGAGCATGTGCCTGACGACAGAGCGGTTCTGCAAGAGATAAGTAGAGTGCTCAAGGGGGGAGAGCGGTTCATCTTCTCTGTGCCGCTACACATGGAATACTGGACCAGACATGATGAACTTGCCGGGCATGTGCGCCGTTATCATCCCGCGGCGCTGGAGTCGCTTCTCGCAGAGCATGGACTATCGATTGAGAAGTACAACATTACCCTCTCTCCACGGAACCCGCTCTACCGCAATACCAGTGCCTATCTCGCAAGCAGGTTCTGGCACCTGGGTGTAGCCCTTGAGGCACGAATGGCCCTCCCCATCTACACCTGGATCGATCGACGCCGAGGAATCAAGTGGGAGGAAGGCAGTTTCCTAGAGAATACAAGCAGAGCGAACAACGTGATCATAGTGTGCCGGAAGGGAGATGCGTGAGCTGCCTATCAGCCGGCAGCCTCAGTTTCCGTGAGGGCTTCCTCGAAGATCGACAAGGCCTCATCCACCGTTTCGGCATCGACCGTCAAGGCCGGCATGAAGCGCACTGTGCTGGGCCCACATCCCAGAATCAGAAGCCCCTTCTTGAACGCTCGCTTCACCACCTCGTCACGGAGGCGCCCAGCGGGCTCCTTGGTGTCACCGTCCTCCACCAGTTCTAGGCCCACGATCAGGCCCATACCCCTCACATCGCCGATGGTGGGATGTCTGCGCTGCATCTCTTTGGCGGCGTTCAGCAAACGCTTGCCCGCCGTGGCCGCATTCTCCACCAAGCCCTCCTCTTCGATCACCTGAATGGTGGCGGAGGCCGCAGCGCACGAGACAGGGTTGCCGCCAAACGTCGTGCCGTGAGCGCCGAAGGGCCAATCCATCAACTCCCTCTTGGCCACCATCGCTCCTAAGGGCATCCCAGAGGCGATTCCCTTGGCGATGAGCGTGATGTCCGGTACGATGTCCCAGTGCTCGATGGAGAACCACTTCCCCGTGCGGCCCATGCCCATTTGTATCTCATCGGCAACGAAGAGGATGCCGTGCCTTTCTGCCAGCTCCTTGAGCCGAGCGTGATATCCCGGTGGTGGGACTACATAGCCTCCCTCCCCTTGGATTGGCTCCACGAAGATGGCAGCCACCTCGTCTGCCGGCACCAGCTGCTTGAAGAGCGTGGATTCGATGTAGTCCAGGCAAAACAGACCACAGGAGCGATACTCCAGGTTGTAGGCGCAGCGGTAACAGTAGCCGTAAGGGATATGAGTCACACCCGGCACCAAAGGTGCAAACCCCCTCCTCTGCACTACCTTGCTCGCTGTGAGCGAAACCGCTCCCATCGTCCTACCATGGAAGGCGCCCAGAAACGCCAGGATCTGAGGGCGTCCTGTGTGATAGCGAGCCAGCTTCAGCGCCGCTTCAACCGCCTCTGCGCCCGAATTGGTGAAGAACACTTGCTTTGGCGCGTCCCCTGGCACCAGCGAGTTGAGTTTCTCCGCCAGCTCGATCTGGACCGCATAGTAGAAGTCGGTGCCGGCCATATGAACGAACTTGGCAGCCTGCTGCTGGATGGCCTCGACCACCTTTGGGTGGGCGTGCCCCGTAGCCACGACTGCTAGCCCCGCGTTGAAGTCTATGTAGCGGTTGCCATCCACATCCCACGCCAGGGACCCTTCACCCCGAGCCATGACGAAAGGGTATGATCGAGTGTAGGAAGGCGATACGGCTTCCTGATCGCGGGCCACGTAGGTCTTGGCCTTGGGGCCAGGAATGTCAGTCTGCAAGTCAATCAGCTTGGAGTCCATCCTCAGAAGTCTCTCTTGTTGTCTCGCCCCCGTCCGGGGCTTCATCCACCCCCTACCATGGGCACCAGCTTCAGCTCGTCGCCGTCCTGTAGACGGTAACTCTTGAATTCCTGGCGTCCATTCACCATGACTATAGCCACCAGATCTGGATCGAGCCCCAAGTGCGCTATGGCTTCCAGCACCGTCTGACCCGCCTCAATCACCGAGGGGGCATCAGCAGGGGCGTATCTCTTGAGCAAGCCGACCAGGGTCAGTTGAACGCCTGTCACTTCGACCTTCTGGCCCGAGTCTGCCAGATCATACGGTCACGAAATCGAGACCCAGTTCATCCAGCTTTTCCCGCGTGGGGATGCCGTTGGCGCCCCAGCCGCGCTGTCCATAGTACATGTCCAGAAGGCGCTCGACATCCTCCTTGGCGACGAACTTGCCCTCAGTGGGCCCAGTGGGCACAGGGTCTTGGTACCAGCGAGGCGGCGGGTAGTCCCACTCGCGCCCGAAGCCCTCGACCTCGCGCACCCAGAAGGCTCTGGTTAGGTTCCATATCCGTTCAGCCACATGGAGAAGATCATCCCATGATCGATCGACCCCGGTGATGGCCTTCATCGCAGGGGCATAGTAGTCCAGGGGCATGCCCAGCTCCACCCACTGCAGGCGGCAAGTGCCAAGACAGTCCATCAGAGGGCGAATGTGCTGTAATTCGATGACCTTGGCTGCCTTGTCCTCGGTGATGGCATCCCGGCCCACCTCAATGTCGTAGGTGATGGCCCAGGCACGATTGTGATGAGCGCCCACGTCGGCGGTCATGTAGGCGAGCATCATCGCCGGAGCGTTCCGGGACTCGTAGCCGCTGATCTCCAGGCCCTTGATATGCATCGCGAAATCGGCGCTATCGCCACCGAAGACCTGCGCGGCATGGCTTACGCCCTCAGCTAGTACGTCGCCAACCCCCTCTCGCTTGGCGATCTTCTGGCACAGTTCGAAGACCGCCTCGGAATCTCCGAAGCTAAGCTCCAAGCCCCCAGTGTCTTTGGCAGTAATGATGCCCTTTTCGAAGCACTCCGTCGCGAACGCGATCACATTCCCTGCCGAAATGGTATCAATGCCCAGTTCGTCGCACAGGTAGTTGGCGTAGGCGACGTCCTCGATGTCCGACACTCCCACGTCCGCTCCTAGGAAGGCTGCGGTCTCGTACTCGGGCCCTTCTACTCGGATGTCCCACTTCCTGCTATGAGAGTACTTGCCACAGGCGCATGGACACGCGAAGCAAGCTTTGTCCGTGACGACAATCTTCTCGCGCATGTACTCGCCGGTCATCTTCTCCATCTCTTCGAAGTAGCCAGACTGGAAGTTGCGGGTGGGGAACGAGCCCCACTCGTTGGAGGGTACATTCACTCCAGAGGTCCCCAATCTAACCCACACGTCCCAGGCATCGCTGGCCTTGCAGTAGTCGTACATTTCGCGGCCCACGCGGCGAAACTCCTCTACGTCAGCCACGGGGATGCCCTTCGAGCCACGCACAGCGATGGCCTTCAGCTTCTTGGAGCCCATGACAGCTCCAAGCCCACCGCGCCCGGCTTGACGACCGAAATCATGACAGATGCAAGCGTACTTGACCAGGTTCTCCCCGCCGGGGCCAATGATGGCGATCTGGAACTCCTCTCCCAGTTCCTTCTTCAGCGCCGTCTCCGCCGTGATACTGCCCTGGCCCCAGTAGGCCTTGGCATCCCTGAACTCCACGGTGTCGTCGTCGATGAACAGGTAAACAGGCTCGCGTGACATGCCCTCGCAGATGATCAAATCGTAGCCGGCGTACTTCATCTCGGCGCTAAACAGGCCACCTACGTTGCTGTCCGCGTACCCGCCGGTAGCTGGTGACTTGGCCGCAAATGTGGTCTTGCCAGCCCCAGGCACGAGCAGGCCCGACAATGGACCGGCGGCCGCGATCAGCTTGTTGCTCTCCCCAAGGGGATCAGCGCCCTCTTCAACCTCTGAGTAGAGAATCTTGGCCGCGAAACCACGGCCTCCCAGATAGTACCTGGCAAGCTCGCTATCGAGCTCCGTCTTCTCAATAGTCCGGTCGGTCAAGTTGACTCTGAGAACCTGCCCACCGTATCCGTTCAGCATCGTATCCCTCCTTGAGATCCTGCCTGTCGCTTTGTGCACAGTGCAAGCATTGCAGTCCACTCACACTCCTCGCCAGGAGTGACCTTGAAACTCAGTTCCGCACTAGCATCCGGTGTGGGCCTCCCACTCGGGAGCGGTCACTCACTCTATGTATAGCGCACCGTAGGCGCAGAAGTGCACACACTCCCCACACAGGTTGCATTCAAAGGGAGCTTCATAGTCAGGATGCGTGAAGACCACGTTCTCCGGGCAGGCTTCCACGCACTCCAAACAGGCTATACACTCATCCCTGTCTATGTAGTAAGCACCCTTGTCGTTCTGCAAGATGCACTCCACGGGGCACACTTCGGCACACTCCCCGCACTGGGTACAGGTGCGCACCTCGAAGACGCCTGGATCGGGGAACCGAGGCACTATGGCCAGACAAGACTTCTTGGGGTTGTTTTCCTGGAAATGATACAGGGAGCAGGCCAGCTGGCAAAGCCTGCACCCGGTGCATTTGGAGCTATCGGCGTTTAGGTGCATTCCCACCTCCTTTGGCTGCGCTTTGACCGTGCACAATCACGAGCCTAACGATACCCAATGGGCAACGAAAAGTCAAGGCTCTCCGAGGGCTCTGATTGACGGCTCCACTCATCGGCTGTATAATATCCATCAATGTTTCCTCGAGCCTAGCCCAAGAGAAGGAGGTCGAAGGTATCACTCATGAGATGTCGCGCCCTCGCGTGCGCCCTCCTCATGGGCGCCTGTGTGATGGCGTGCTCGCTGCCGAGCCCCTTACCTTTGGTACGGCCAAGCCCTGAGCCGCCGCCTTCGCCCACACCGACCGAAAGCCCTGCAGAGGCCGCGTTGAGGTCATGGGTCAATCTCACCCACGTCGGCGATGTCCACGCCTTGGCGGCACAGGGAGACTACGTTTGGGCAGCTACCGATGGAGGAGTGATACGCTGGGATATTGCCAGGGATACGTACGAGAAATACACCAGCAGCGATGGTCTGCACCGGAACACCGTCACCGGTATAGCCATCGATGGAGACGGGAATCTCTGGTTCGGAACTGAGGATCCCGGGGAATCAACCCGGCTTCTCTACGGGCTACCAGCGGTGAGCAAGTTCGATGGCCAGACTTGGACGACCTACGGCTCCGTGACTGAAGCGGTAGAGGCCGAATACGAAGCAATCCGCGGTACGGCGAACGAGAACGACCTGTGGATGGTGGACAGTGAGGGTAGGGTCTGGGTGGTCTTCTCGCTAGGAGTGCAGGCCTTTGATGGCACCATATGGACGACTTACGAGCCGCCCAATGCACTGGTGGAGCAGGAGGCGACTGCCCTTGCCGTGGATGCATCGGGCCGGGTGTGGGTAGCGAGCCGATTTGCATACGGTCAGACGGGCGGTGTGAGCGTCTTTGATGGCGAGGACTGGTTGCAGTTCCGGACCGAGGACGGGCTGATCAGCCCCTTCGTCAGCGACGTTGCTGCAGACAAGGAAGGCAAGACATGGTTCGCCACCAACCGTGGAGTCAGTTGCTTCGATGGCGATCATTGGACGAACTATGGGACCGCGGACGGTCTCGCCAGTGAGATAGTACACAAGGTGGTCGTGGACTCCACGGGCCGGGTCTGGATCGCTGCCGACGGTGGAGTGAGCGTCTTGGACGGAGAACAGTGGCGAACTTTCACCGTAGCCGATGGGCTGAGCACCGAGTTGGTCCATGCCATCGCGTTTGACGCCGCAGGCACGGCCTGGTTTGGAGGTTGGGACGGAGCGATTGACAGCTTTGACGGTGAAGAGTGGGCCAGTTACGTCACGGAGGACGAGTTGCCTGGCTATTCGGTCAACGCCATGAGCGTAGACCGGCAAGGCCGAGTTTGGTTGGGGACCTCCGGGCCAGATCCTGTCGTCTACGACGGCCATGACTGGCAAACCCGGCCAGGTGGGGAGACTCTTTCAACCGGCATTATCTATGCCATGGCCAGCGATTCCATCGGCAATATCTGGTTCCACACCAGCCAGGGAACGAGTAGACTATCGCCGGAAGACGGATCGTGGGTGACCTACGATACCCTCATGGAAGCAGTACACGAGAACTACGAAGCCGTACTGGGCACAATAGGCCGCACTAGGATGTGGGCCATAGACGATGCCGACGGAGTCTGGGTCGGGTCCGCTAGATACGACGGACAGGCCTGGGTCAGCTACCAGGATGAGGCGGCCCTTGGCCAGACCGACGTTACGGCGGTCGCGATCGACGAGGATGGGCGTGTCTGGTTTGGAACACGCGACAGGGGCCTGCTGGTCCTCGATGGCGACACCTGGTCGGGCTATGACCAGGAGAACTCCTCGTTGACCGACAACTGGATCAAGGACATCCTGATTGACAATGAGAATCGGGTGTGGGTGGCCACGCCCACAGGTCTCAATGTTGTCACCGGACGGTGGTGGCAGGTCTTCACCGGCGAGGCCGGCCTGATCAATGACAATGTGCTGAGCCTAGCGCTGGACGCCGAGGGTCGAGTGTGGCTGGGCACGAAAGGCGGCGTCAGCCGCTTCGACGGCGAGAACTGGTACAACTACGCCATCCTCGATGTGGAAGACATAGCCGTGGATAATGACGGCAACGTATGGATTGGAACACTTTTCGATGGTTTGCTCATCCACGCCTCGGAGAGGGAATAGCCGTGGCGGAGGAACGCATCCGTATCGAAAGGCTGCGCGAGGCCCAAGACTTCTACGCCTGTGTGGAGGTGCAGAAGCAAGTCTGGGGCATGCCAGACATCCTGGTCGTGCCGACCCACCTGTTGATCACCGCGCAGAAGAATGGGGGTCTGGTACTGGGAGCCTTCAACGAACAGGGAAGGATGGTGGGCTACCTATTCGGTTTTCTGGGCAGCACAGAGCCAACCTCTGAGGATCAGCACGCCGCCCGGCGATTGAAGCACTGTTCCCACATGATGGGCGTTCTTCCAGAGTATCAGGCCAAAGGAGTAGGCTATCTTCTCAAGATGAGACAGCGAGACCACGCCCTTTCCCAGGGGCTCGACCTGGTGACGTGGACGTACGATCCACTGGAAAGTATGAACGCGAACCTGAACTTGTGCAAGCTGGGCGTGGTCTCTAACACATACGTGCGCGACATCTACGGGCAGATGACAGACGGCCTGAACGTCGGCCTGGCTACCGATCGCTTCCATGTGGACTGGTGGATACGAAGCCAACGGGTGACGGAGCGCATCGAGAAAGGGGCGAAGAAGCTGAGCCTGGGCGATGTGCTGGAGCAAGGGGCGGAGCAGGTCAATCCAGCAACCATCGGCTCCGATGGCCTGTTGCGGCCAGCGGCGTGCGACCTTACCATCGCTACCGAGCAGGTTGTGGTGGAGATACCGGCGGACTTCCAGGGCATCAAGGTCACTGACTTGTCTTTGGCCAGAGAGTGGCGCACGCACACACGGGAGATATTCTGCCGGTACTTCGACGCCGGCTACACGCTGACAGAGTTTCTCAGCGAGGTGGAAGAGGGCTTGAGACGTAGCTACTACGTCTTGACCAGGGACTTCGCCATGTCCTGAGGAGGAGACTCCGAGTTTGCGCATTGATCGTATTCAGCTGCGACACATCAGACTGCCCCTGGTTCACCCCTTTGAGACCAGCTTCGGACGGGAAACCGTTCGCGATATGGTCATCGTCAAGGCCTGGGCTGGGGGCCTGGTTGGCTATGGAGAATCCGCATCCATGGCTAAACCCTTCTACAGTTACGAGACCACGGAGACGTGCTGGCACATCCAAAGGGACTTCCTCGTTCCATGGCTGCTCGGGCAAGATATCACTGGCGCAGCTGACCTGGCGAGACTCTTCGCGCCGGTGCGGGGCCACGAAATCGCCAAGACGGGTCTGGAGCAAGCCTGGTGGGACCTGAAGGCAAGAGCCGAAGGTCAATCCCTCTCCACCCTGCTCGGCGGTGTGAAGGACAAGGTCGAATGCGGAGTCAGCATCGGCATCCAGGACAGCGTGCAGCATCTGCTTGAACGTATCGGCGCTTTCCTGGAGCTGGGATACAGACGCATCAAGATCAAGATCAAGCCGGGTTGGGACCGAGACGTGGTGGATAGAGTCAGGAAGGCCTTCCCCCACGTGCCCCTGATGGTGGATGCCAACTCGGCCTACACACTCGACGACGCCGATCTGTTCAAGGCCCTGGACGACTACGACCTGATGATGATCGAACAGCCCCTGGCGCACGACGACATCGTCGATCACGCCAAGCTGCAGAGCCAGATAAGGACGCCTTTATGCCTGGATGAGAGCATCACCTCGGCTGCACACGCCCGATGGGCCATCGAACTGGGAAGCTGTCGCATCATCAATATCAAGCCCGGCCGGGTGGGTGGCCTGCATCAGGCGCGCCGTATCCACGATATCTGTCAAGAGCACTCTGTACCAGTCTGGTGCGGAGGCTTGCTGGAGTCAGGTATTGGGCGTGCGCACAACGTGGCTATCTGCTCGCTCCCGAACTTCCGCCTGCCGGCCGACCTATCATCCAGCAGCCGGTACTATGCCAAGGACGTCGTCCTGCCCCCGTGGGAGGTTGACGCCCAGGGTATGATGAACGTACCCGGCGCGCCAGGCATCGGCGTGGAGGTGGACGAGGAATATCTGGAGAGCGTCACCGTCAGGGAGCAAACCTTCACCGTTTGAGGAAGGCATGGGACGCACAATCCTGCTGACCGGCCGCCCTGGGGTCGGCAAGACCACAGTCATCAAGAGAGTAGTGAAGCAGCTGGGCGGCCACGCAGGTGGCTTCTACACCGCCGAGATGCGAGAGCGCGGTCGTCGTCAGGGCTTCAAGATAGTCACGTTGGACGGTCAAGAAGGCATCCTGTCGCACGTGGATATCAAGGGCCGCCCGCGGGTGAGCAGATACGGAGTGAATCTCAGGGATCTGGAGGAGGTAGGCGTAGCAGCTTTGCGGCGGGCCATTATGGAGGCCGATCTAGTCGTTGTAGATGAAATAGGGAAGATGGAACTCTTCTCACAGGGGTTCCGCCGGGCGGTCGCCGAAGCGATCAAGGGCGACAAGCCAGTCCTGGGAACCGTGATGGCCAGCCCCGAGCCCTGGGTCGATGCTCTCAAGGCTCTCTCTCAGGTGACCGTCCTCGAAGTTACACAGGACAATCGCGAGCAGATGGCTCCGTTGATCATGGAACTCCTTCAAAGCCCCTCCTAGCCTACTGCTCATCATACCCCAGAGCGCACACCAACCCTGTCTCCAGCGCGCCACTTGGATACGAACGCTCGCGCCAGAGGGCAAAGATAGATGTCCCACACTGTCTTCATAGTCTCCCACACTCATTGGGACCGAGAATGGTATCTGCCTTTTGAAGAGTTCCGGACTCGTCTGGTAGAACTCATCGACGCGCTACTCGATATCCTGTCCAACGATGAACAATACCGGCACTTCACCCTGGATGGGCAGACCATCGTCCTCGAGGACTACCTGGCCGTCAGGCCTGAGCGACGGGTGGAACTCGAGCGGTACATCCGCAACGGTCGCATCCTCGTCGGTCCCTGGTATGTTCTTCCCGACGAATTCCTGGTGAGCCCGGAAGCTCTGATCCGCAACTTGATGGTAGGCCACCGGCTCGGTCACGAGTTCGGACGCGTGATGGAAGTGGGCTACACACCTGATCCCTTTGGACACATCGGCCAGCTGCCCCAGATACTGCAAGGCTTCGGTATCAAGGCAGCGGTACTGGAGCGCGGCCTGGCTGACGAAGGCACGGACCTGCGCTGGCAGGCACCTGACGGTACTGAGGTACTCCTCCTCTACCTGCGCGACGGGTACGACAATGCTGCCCGTCTGTCTGTCCGAGACCCGGACGAGTTCAAGAAGCAGGTCAACTGCCTGAAAGAGAGCCTAGGGCCTCACGGCTTGACGGAGTGCGTGCTGCTGATGAACGGCACAGATCACGTGGAACCTCAGCCTGAACTGCCCAGCGCCATACGCCAATACAACGCCGGTGCCGAAGAGGAGACCATCATTCACGGCACGCTGACCTCCTATATGGACTCGGTGCGACAAAGCTTAGGAAGCAAGACACTACCGACCGTGCAGGGCGAGCTTCGCCAGGCCAAGAGGTTCCACCTCCTCCCTGGGGTGCTGTCAACGCGGATGTACATCAAGCAGCGCAATCACGCCTGCCAAACGCTTCTGGAGAAGTGGGCCGAGCCCTTGGCGGCTTTCGCGCAGCTTCTTCAGCCCTCCGCCTCTGATCTTAAGGACCCTATACGTCGTTCATGGCGATTCGTGATGCAGAATCATGCGCATGATAGCATCTGTGGCTGCAGCGTGGACCAGGTACATCGAGAGATGATGACCCGTTTCGATCGGAGCCAGCAGATCGCGGAGTCAGTGGCCCAGAAGAGCCTCGAAACCATTGTCGGAAACGTTGACATTTCCAGCTTGACAGAGGAATCAGCATCAGCTGTCCCGGTCATTGTTTTCAACCCCGTGGCTGGGCCACGCACAGACGTGGTGGAACTGGCCGAGCAGCTTCCAGGTGATCTTGGGGCGTTCGTGGTGCACGACCCCACTGGCGAGATCGCGCCGCGTCAGATTGTCAAAGAGGGTGAGCGGTCCAGTGTTCTGTTCCTAGCTCAAGACGTACCCGGGCATGGCTACAAGACCTTCTTCATCCGCCCAGGGAAGGTACGAGAGACGAGAGAGACGGCATCGCCATCCAGCATCGAGAACGAATTCTACCGCGTGGAAGTGGAACCCACCGATGGGACCCTGGTGGTCACAGACAAAGAAACGGGCACCGTCTTTCCAGGCGTTAACCGCTTCGTGGATGGAGGAGACCGGGGAGATGAATACAACTACTGCGCGCCAGAGGAGGATACCCAGGTGTCCAATCCCAGCGAGGCTCCCACCATTGCAGTGGTTGAAGCAGGCCCTGTGCGCCAGACCCTGCAGGTCCACCTCAGCTATCGAGTGCCTCTGAGCCTAGCAGAGGGCAGACGGAGACGCCTCGAGGAGACTGTTGAGATCCCCATCACAAGCCGGATCTCCCTCTACCCCGCGGTAAGGCGCATCGACGTCCACACCACGGTGACAAACAGCGCGCGTGACCATCGTCTGCGGGTGCATTTCCCCACGCCATGGCGAGTGGAAGGCTCTTGCGCCGAGAGCGCCTTCGATGTCATCGAGCGGCCCGTCGACTTGCCGATGGACACCAATGGCTGGATAGAGCAGCCGGTCCCCACCCACCCACAGGCCACCTTCGTGGACCTCAGCGATGGACATAGCGGCTTGATGGTGGCCAACAAGGGTTTGCCAGAATATGAAGCATTCCGCGAAGGCAATGGCACCACCATCGCCTTGACACTGTTGCGCTGCGCGGGCTGGTTGTCTCGCGACGACTTGGCCTGCCGCCGGGGTCACGCCGGTCCCGAGTTGGAGACCCCGGAGGCCCAATGTTTGGGGACATACTCCTTCGACTATGCCCTCATCCCCCACACGGGCGACTGGCGCACCGCATTCAATGAAGCCCACGCCTTCAACGCTCCATTGCGCGGGATAGTCACAGACATGCATGCGGGGACCCTGCGATTGGAGGGCAGTTTCGTGAAGATAAGCCCTTCCAGCCTAACAGTCAGTGCCATCAAGAATCCAGAGGAGGGCGAGGGCCTCGTCGTCCGCTTCCATAACACGGAAGATCATGAAGTCAAGGCGGAGGTGTGTCTGTACAGGCCCTTTGACAGGGTGTCATTAGTGAACCTCAACGAGGAAGAACTAAGGGAGTTGCCAGTCGATGACGAGGGGAAGGTGTCTCTTCCTGTGCGGGGTAAGGAAATCGTCACCTTCAAGTTCGAGTTTGAGGGCTAGTGTGGTCCCAAACGGAACAAGGTTCCCCCTTCGCCAGTTCGTAGGCCCCAGGCGGTGCGACTGTGGCTACCAAGCCCAGACGCCAAATCCTTCACTGCTCTCCTCGTGGCAGGTTCTCCCTCAGGATTTCGAACAGCAAATCGACATCTATATTTCCCCCCGAGATCACAGCCACCACCTTTCTGCCTTTCAAGTCAACCTTGTCAAAGAGCAGCGCCGCCACTCCCACGGCCCCTGAGCCCTCCACCACCAACTGCTCTGCCTCCAGAAGGGCGAAAATGGCCTCCCGAGTCTCCTCCTCGTTGACCAGCACTACGTCGTCAATGAGATCCTTGGCGATCTGGAAGGGCACAATGCCGAAGCCGCCGGCCAAGCCCTCACAAATGGTGGGGTCGTACTCGTACCTCTCATAGCAGCGCCCTTCCTTGAGAGATAGATACGCCGACGGCGAGGCCTCGACCTGCACACCGATGATCTTTATGCCGGGGTTCACGGCCTTGGCGGCTACACAGACTCCTGCGATGAGCCCTCCGCCGCCGATCGGCACCAAGAGCGCCTCGGCGTCAGGTAGTTCCTCCATGATCTCGAGGCCGACAGTGCCTTGGCCGGCAATGATCAGCGGATCGTCGAACGAGTCCGTGTAAGTGAGGTCGTGCTCCCGTTGGAACTCCATTGAAGCATCATCGGCATCATCGTACTGCTCGCCAACGAGGAAGATCGTAGGCCCGAACTCTGCCAGCTTGTCTATCTTGGAGGCAGGCGTATTGACAGGCATGAACAGGTTCACAGGCACACCGCCTAGCACACGTGCAGCGTAGGCCACTCCCAGGGCGAAGTTGCCCGAGGAGGGCACAACCACGCCCCTTGACCTCTCTGCT
>CAZNMJ010000027.1:0-21735 GCA_964573815.1 uncultured Anaerolineales bacterium | reverse complement strand
CATAGAGGCCTACGATATATCAAATATCCAAGGGACTGCGGCCACCGGAAGCATGGTGGTCTTCGTCGAGGGCATGCCGCTGAAGAGCAAATACCGACGGTTCAAGATACGGACGGTGCACAGAGCCGACGACTACGCCATGATGCAGGAGGTCCTGCGACGCCGATTCCGCCGAGCAATCGTCAGGGAAGCAGCGGCAGAGAACACTTGGGCACAGTTGCCGGACCTGATCGTCATTGACGGCGGCAAAGGTCAACTCAATGCTGCCCTGGAGGTGAGGGCGGAGTACGGCCTGGAGGACGTGCCCATCGTCGGGCTCGCCAAGGCGCGAGAAGAGATCTTCACGCCTGGAGAGGCGGACTCTGTGAGTCTACCGCTGGACTCTCCGGCACTTCAGTTGATGCAGCATGTGCGCGACGAGGCTCACCGCTTTGCCATCTCCTACCATCAGCGGTTACGGCGCCAAGAGGGGTTGAGCTCCGTCTTGGAAGAGATCCCCGGCGTCGGGCCCAAGCGTAGGCAGGCCTTGCTGAAGCGTTTCGGCTCGGTGGAGGCCATACAGAATGCCTCTGTCGAAGACCTGGCCACGGTAGAAGGTATGAACAAGACCATCGCTCGGAGGGTGCAGGAACACCTGTAGGAGAGTACGATGGAGCAGAGGATGGGCCAACTGGCAAGAGTCCCTTTGTTCAGCGCCCTGCCTCAAGAAGACATCCGTCGGATCGCTAAGCTGGCAAAGGAAAGGTCAGTCCACCCCAGGAGCACACTGTACCGCCAAGGCCAGCTGGACACCACCCTGTACGTTGTGCTCTCCGGCCGACTGAGGGTCTCGGCTCGAGATGAACGGGGGAGTGAGCAAGTCCTGAACTATCTTGAGGCCGGGGACTCGTTCGGTGAGCATTCCCTGCTGACCGGCGACCGGCGAGATGTAACCGTCGACGTGGAGCAAGCCGCAGACCTGCTCTGCATCGAGAAAGGGGACTTCGACAGCCTCTTGGAGCAGTACCCCCACCTGCGAGAGGCGCTATCCTTTCGCACACTGCAGAGTCTGGCCATGGTGCCCCTCTTTGAGGATCTGCCCAACGAAGACTTGCACCGCATCGCTGCCACCATCGGACGGACTCGCTATCGGCGTGGAAGCATGATCTGCCGCCAAGGTGAAGTGTCTGACACGCTCTTCATCATCCGATCCGGCAGGGTGGCCGTGCTGGCTAGGCAAGAGACAGGAGAGGAAACGCTCATCACCAATCTCAGCGCCGGGGACTTCTTCGGCGGGCGCTCCCTTCTGAGGGCCGAGCCCAGAGACACAAGCGTGCAAGCGCTGGAGGATACGAGCCTCTTCTACCTGTACAAGAGAGACTTCGACAGAGTCCTGAGGGGTATCCCGTCCGCTGTTCACGCTCTCAACATGGGGGCACGCGCGCGCGAAGTGACGCTGAGCCAGCGCTTCCCCTGGCAGCGCGAAGGGGAGGTGCTCATTGCACTATCGCACAAGCACACGTACGCCTTCATTCGCCGCCTGTGGCTCCTTATCCTTCCCCTGCTTGCTCTGGGAGCCATTCTGGCAGCGGCGCTGACCTTCGACTGGGCCGGCCTCTCCTTCTATGTGGTCTTGGCGCTTGCTGGAGCCAGCGCGGCTGGCCTTATCGCCTGGCTGTACGTTGACTGGCGGAATGACTACTACGTAGTCACCAACAAGCGAGTGGCGCATGTGGAGAAGACCGTTCTGCTGCAAGAATCGCGGGACGAGGCGCCACTGGAGAGCATCCAAGACATTTACATCCTGATGCCCAGCATCCTGGGCAGGCTGCTGGACTTCAACGATCTGAGCATCCAGACGGCCGGAGCAAAGGGACAAGTGGTCTTCAAAACCATAGGGAATGCCGCTTGGATCAGAGACAGGATATTCGAGCAATTGGAGCGCATCGAGGAGGAGGGGAAGGGGGAGGACAGAGACGCGATTCGCCGCAAGCTGAGAGTGGAGTTGGGCCTCGCCGAGGGCGAAATCCCTTTCGAGATCGAGCGTGATCGGGTGACCGCCGCCGCAGAATCGCCGATGCCTCCCCTCACTCCGCGCGCTGGGTCAGCAGTCACCGATCTGCTTCGGGCATTCCGCAGCTATGTCGTGCCCGAGATGCGGCTCGAGCAGAACGGGGTCGTCACTTGGCGGAAGCATTGGTTCAGGCTTATCGAAAGGATTGCTGCATCCTTCCTCCTGGTGCTCATCCTGGTCCAACTAGCAATAGCGGTCTTTGTTGATCTACTTCGCCCGCCCGCGGGCTTTGAAGACTGGTTCTGGAGCGCACTGCTGGTGGGGGTTGCAGTTGGGCTCTTTCTGGTTTGGTACAGATATGAAGACTGGCGCAACGATGTCTACCAACTGACTGATGACCGCATCGTAGACCTCGACAGGCTGCCTCTAGGTCTCCGCGAGGAGCGGAGGGAGGCCAGCCTGGCCATGATCCAAGACATCGGATATGAGATTCCCGGCATCGTGGCCAATCTGCTCGACTACGGGAATGTCGTCATCGAGACCGCGGGCAGGGAAGCGGCTTTCACCTTCTCCTGGGTGCACCAGCCGCGTCGAGTTCAGGAGGAAGTATTCGCGCGCATGAACGCCTTCCGGGAGAGAGAAAGAGAGCGGCAAAGAGAGAGGAGAGCCCACGAACTCCTCGACTGGTTCGCCACATACGCCGACCTGTCTGAGGAGGAAGGAAATCGAGTGGACGAACCCCAAGACTAGGCACTACACCCACTCAATCGCAACAGAGGCGTGGCCGTGGCCACGCCTCTGTTCTGACCTAGCTCGCTTTGGACCGTCGTCGTCTGCGCCTCCGGAGGTACCAGCCCAGCCAAGCCAAGACGAAGGGCAGCGCGAGAAGGGACGCCAGCGGCAGGAAGAATAGGGCCACCCAGATGAGCAGGCTCATCAGGCCTTGCAGTGCAGTCACCAAACTGTGGAGGGCATCCCTTGCCTGGCGCAGCGGCTCCCACCCAGGCTCAACCACTGGCTTAATTTCCTCTTCCGGCGTCAGATTGATGGTCAGTGTGGCCAGAGAAGATGCATTCTCCAGGTATTGCGTGCGGCCCTGAATCTGCTCGATCTCCTGTCTGACCTTGGTGATCCTCTCATAGATGATGAATATGTCCTCGATGTCCTCATTACTCTCCTGTGCAGAAGCCAGGAACTCCAGCAGTTCCTCCTCAACACGCTCCAGATTGCGCAGGCGAGCCTCCAGATCCACGTACTCCTCGCTGACATCCTGACCAGAGACGTTTTCGTTCTCCAGCTCTGTGGCCAGGCCCTTGACGCGCTCTCTGGCCTCATCGAATGACACCGCTGGCACACGCAGTGTGACGCTCGCCGCCAACTGCTCATTCACCCGCCAGGCGTTGAGATTGGAGATGTACCCCCCCAACTCCGCCGCCAGATCCTCTATCGCTTCCAGCGTCTCCTCAGTGTCCTCAACGACGAGTGACAGGTTCGCAGTGCGCACGATCATGCGCTCGCTCACAAAGTCCTGCGTCCCCGCAACGGACACAGCCGGCGCCTCAGACACGCCTGGCGCGGGGGGTTCAGCTGGCACAACCAACCCCATATCCGGAGCTCTCTCCATCGCCTCCGGCGGCGGGGCGGCAGCCGGAGCCCGCATCCCGCACCCCACGACCAGAATGCACAAGGTCATGATCACCGCCAGCGATATAGCCTTTCCTCTCATCGTCTCCCTCCTGCAATCGTTCTCTCTACTCCTAAGACGTTGATAGCGGTCCGGAAGTTCCCTCTAGTCGTCTACCAACCAAAAGTGAGCCTGCTGATGAGGCTCTCCGGTAGTCCTTCCTCCATCATGAGAGCCTGCGTCACTGCAACGTCGTAGGGAACTCGGTGATACTCGATGACCTTGGCGTCCTCGTCGAAGACCATGTAAGCAGCCTGCGGATCGCCGTCCCTGGGCTGACCCACGCTGCCGGGATTGACAATCAGACGTTCATCGTCTATCTGGATGGGCTCGCCCGGGACGGGGATGCTGATCTCAAACTTGTGCTCTGGGGTCTCCTCACGGAAGATTGCGGGCGCATGCGTGTGACCCGCTAAGCACAGCTGGGTGTCGAAGAATTGGAAATTCAGCTGGGCCGTAGAAGGATAAATGATGTATTCCCAGATTGGCTCGCGAGGGCTCCCATGCACCAGCGTGTAGTTGCCTTCCACGATCCTCGTGGGCAGGTTCTCCAGATAGGCCCTGTTTTCGGGACTCAGTTGCTGGCCGGTCCACTGACAGGCGGTCTTGGCACTGGGGTTGAACTCCGCGATGTCTATCCGGCTAATGGCAGCCCAATCGTGGTTACCAGCCACGCAATGATAGTCTGTAGCATCCTGTAGCCGGCTGATGCACTCATTGGGACAGGGCCCATAGCCCACGACATCGCCCAGGCACCACATCTGATCTACGTCTCTTGAATCCGCGTCGGCGAGGACGGCGTCAAGAGCGGCAAGATTGCCGTGTATATCGGATATAACCAGGTAGCGCACAGCAACGAATACTACCACACCACAAGCGATTTGGCTACAACCCTGGCCAGCAGTCTTGCCCGGGCATCCCGGCGCCATACCCGGCCCGCTGGCCGCTCATGGCTATGAAGCGGGAGCAGGATACACAGTGGAGCCTGCTATCTGGCGGCCAGAACAAGGCACCTGGGCGCCGGACGCTTGTTCGCGCCCCACAAAGCCTATATAATTCGCTATCCCCGATGGGCTCACTGAGAGAAGATAACGTGGAGCGTGATACCTTGATCCTAGTCAGCCACAGTGTGGCGGAGACCCAGCGGTTGGGATGCTCGCTCGGCCAGCTGTTGGAAGGACAGGAGGTCATATGCCTGGAAGGAGGGTTGGGGACCGGCAAGACCACCCTGACCCAGGCCATCGGCTGCGCCCTGGGGGTGGACGACCCCATAACCAGCCCTACGTTCACCTTAGTCAACGAGTACCGAGGCAAAAGGGCCACTCTCCTCCATATCGATCTCTATCGTCTCCATACCACAGAGGAGATGGTGCAAGCGGGCATCGACCAATACTTGTGTGCTGAGGGCATCTGTGTGATAGAATGGGCAGAGAAAGCGAAGGAGATACTGCCGCCCGAGTATCTATACATCACCCTGAAACACGCGGACGACGACAGGAGGGGAATCACCCTCCGGTCTGAGGGGCAACGGTATCTTGACCTCCTTCGTCGCCTGCGGAAGGCCCTGGGCTCGTGAACCATGGTTTCGACCGTGCTGGCCATCGACACCGCCACTGAATTGGCAAGCGTGGCCCTCTATGACGCGGAGACGGGGGCCAGAGCTGAATACACCTGGTACACCTCGATGAACCACACGGTAGAGTTGATGCCCGCTGTGGTGCAGATGCTAGATAGGCAACGCATGGCGCCCGAGCGTTTGGATGGGGTGGCTGTGGCCCTGGGGCCCGGCTCCTTCACGGGGCTGCGGATAGGGTTGAGTGTGGCCAAAGGCCTGTGCTTGTCGCTGGGCATACCCATCGTCGGCATCCCGACGCTGGACATAGTGGCATATGCCCACTACGAGCAGAACCTGCCCATATGTGCTATCCTCCAAGCAGGACGGGGACGCATCTGTGTGGCCTTCTATGAGAAACGGGAGACGGACTGGCGAAGGACTAATGACTACCATTTGGCTGACGTCGAGGAGTTAAACGCTCGAGTGAAGGTCCCCACCCTCTTTTGCGGAGAGATAGACGCCTCACTGAAGGTGGCGTTGGAGGCGCAGTTGGGAGAGCGCGCCGTGGTCGCGTCTCCAGCCTCGTCCTTGCGTCGAGCTGCGTATCTGGCCGAGCTGGGTTGGAAGCGGTTGCGAACCGGCAGGGGTGACGACCTGGCAAGCCTGGAACCCCTCTATCTGCACTATCCGCAAATCGGTGACTGAGTCCATGGATCAAGAAAGCCTGCCATACATAGTGGAGCCCATGCGGCTGCAGGATATCCCAGAAGTACTGGAGATAGAGCGGCTCAGCTTTCCCACCCCCTGGCCAGCCCGCGCCTACCGATACGAGGTAGGGCAAAACCGCCTGGCCCATTACTTCGTGGCTCGGCGCCGGTTTCCCGCAGAGCGCGAGGAGCAAGTTCAAGAGAAAGACGCCTCCTTCCTGAATAGGATTCAGAGTTGGACGCAGACTACCAGGGCAGGGGCGCTGTCCGTAGTAGGATATTGCGGCTTCTGGATGGCCGCCGATGAGGCGCACATTAGCACAATAGCGGTTGAGCCCAAGTACCGACGGCAGGGAATAGGTCAGCTGCTGCTGATAACCGCCATCGAACGAGCGGTCAAGCTTGGTGCCAGCCTTTTGTCCCTGGAGGTCAGGGTGTCGAATCTCGCTGCACAGAACCTGTATCGCAAGTATGGCTTCAAAGTGGTGGGGCGCCGGCCCCGCTATTACTCGGACAACCGCGAGGACGCCCTGATCATGACCGCAGAACACGTTGGTTCGGCCCCATACCAGAGACTGCTCCACAGACAACGCGTAGAGCTTCACGAGCGCCTTGAGCGCCTTGCCCTTGCTACCTCTCAGGAGTAGCCCCACGAGGTCCAGGCCTCAGAAGCGCGCCTAGCGGATCACGCTGAGGACTGCCATCCAGCAGAGGATTTGCACCAACAGCGCAATGGAGCTAAGAAGATAGGTGGGGAGCCGCTCCCACCGATGGAGGGCGAACCCGAGGATGGTATTCGCCAGAAGAACGGTGAGGCCTATGACCGGCACCTCAAACAGCTCTACTTTGGCCCCGATCAGTCTGACTTGCCCCGCCTCTGACAAGAGAGGAACCAACTCAGGGAGTTGAGGATAGCGCAGCGCCAGGTAGCCGAAGAGGCTAGCGTTGGCCACTACCCCCGCAGCGGCCAGACCGAGGGCCCTCCAGTCACGCCAGATGCCGAGGCCCGGCACTCCGCGTTCAATCCTCGTCTGCTCCAATTCCCGGGCAGGGCCCAGCCGCTGCCGAGCCCGCAAGGCCGAGAGGAATCCCGTGGGGCTGCTGGGAGAGATAACGTAGGACGTAGCAGCAGTGGTGATCAGCAACTCGTCCGGACGGCGGCCTGTCGAGTAGAACCAGACTCCCCGGCCTCTGTGGTCTCTTCCCCGAGCGACACAATGACCCGGCCAGCAAGGCCCCCTGGCCTTGATGTCGTGGCTCAGGCGGGTGGCCTGGGCTATGGATTGGATAGCGGCCAGAGGAATGATCTCCTGGCGCCTCGCCCAGGATATGACCAGGCCGTCTCGCCCTAAGAGGTATCGAAGGCTGAACAAGCCATAGAGTAGGTACGCCAGGACCGACAGAAGAAGCACAGAGAGGGCTAGCAACAGCCCCAGAACGAAGGAGACGATGGAAATGGGAGAGTTCCTGAGGGCATAGACAAGCACCGCGTCCACGAGGATGATCACCAGCATGACGCCGATGCCGATCCCGCCCCCCAGGAGGCGTTTGGGTTTCCACTCCAGCATACTGTTCTTCCGGTCTCGCGCCGCCCCTTGGCTTTCGAACCTTTCTTCAGTGGCCCTGGTCAGGTATGGCCTCAGCCAGCAAGCGAGCCGCGTTCTCCCCAAGGATCTTGGCCTTGGTCTCCTCGCTGATGGGCAAGGACCTGATAGCGTCGATGTTGGCCTTGATGCTGCGCAGGCCGGGCCAATCGGTGCCAAACACGATTTTGTCTGCGTTCTTCTCCAACTCCGGGAAATACTCCAGGAGCTTCTGCGGCGGCAGTCCAGCGATCTCCATGTACACATTGCGGTGCAGGCGGGCGAGGAAGAAGGCCCTACGATACCAGAACCCACGACCGCTGTGAACCTGAATCACGGGCAAATCCGGGAAATCCACAGCCACATCGTCGATCCATAAGGGATCGCCATACTTGAGGCGAGCGCCTGTGAAGATGGAGGAGCCCGTGTGAATCATCACCGGGATCCGCAGTTCCTGAGCCTTGGCGTAGAGCGGATAGATCATGTTATCATTGGCGTAGAAGCCCTGGTACGTAGGATACAGCTTCAGCCCCTTGAACCCCATCTCCAGGACGTACCGCTCCAGTTCCCGAGCGGGATTGGCCACCATGTAGGGGTTGATATTGGAGAAGGGGATCAAAGCGTCTTGGTCGTGGCAAAACTCAGCCACGGCCTCGTTGCTGATCACGCCTGTGGTGATGGGACTGATCTCAGTGAGGACTACTCCGTAGTCAACGCCATTCTGGCGAAGCATCTCGACCAGAAGCTCAGGTGAGGTCATGAGTTGAGCCAGATGCTCCATGTCCTCGCCGCTGTGGCTCTGCAGATACTCGGTTGTCCAGGGCCGGAGGTTCGAAGGGTCCATGATGTGCAGGTGCATGTCAATGACCGGCATCCGTTATCCTTCCATCTTGAATTGTGATGTCTACACGGAGTGCAACACGTACTTGAACCACAACCTCTCCACCGCCAATCGGCTCTTGGGCCAGGCTCCGGTTGCCCGTTCGGGCCGCACGCCCCGAGCGATCACTTCCACATGGCTGCTGCGCAAGATGAAACTGGGCAGGACATTGAATATCGGCCCCCCAGGGAAAGGATAGAGATCTATCCCTTGAGCCAGATAGGCTTGCCAGACCAAGGACGCGCAAGAGTAGCAATCAGTTTCTCTGTGGCCGAGGAACGCCTTTCGAAGAGTTGGGGAGTAAGGAAGCCCTACCTTCTGGAGTGCATATCTGGCTGCCGCCGCACGCTTCTCTCGGCTGCACTTCACCCGGAGAGCGAAAATATCGTGGTTTGCACGGTAGATTCTATAGGGAACCCATTGCACAGTTCCCCATCGTTGCTGGTCGACGTAGTCGCCCCGCGGGTCTCTGACGGCGTCAACGAGCCCGCGGTCAGCAACGATGCCAACATGAGACCAGAAAAGCAGATATCTGACCAGCCAGATGTCTGTGGGATTGGCCACCAGGAGGAGATCACCCGGCTCCAGTAGACCGAAATCGAGGTCGTTCTCTGTCTCCACGTGAAGATCCACGGCCAGAAGTATACCACCTTTCATGGAACTGCAAAAGACATGACTAGCATCGTCCTAGCTTCGGGTTCGCCGCGCCGCAAGGAGCTTCTCAGTCTGCTGGGCGTCCCATTCAAGGTTGTCAGCCCAGTCGTGGGCGAAATGGCACTTCCCCAGGAGAAGCCAAGCCAGCAGGCAGTACGCCTCGCCCGCATGAAAGCTGAGGCTGTGGCCAGCGAAGAGCCAGCCAAGATCATCGTGGCTGCGGACACTTTGGTGGTGCTGAGCGGGCAGGTGATGGGCAAGCCAGCTGACGAGACCAGAGCCCGGGCCATGCTTGAGGCTTTGCGCGGACGCGAGCACCAGGTCATCAGCGGTATTGCCGTCGTCGCTCCCTCCAGTCGGGCGATCGCCGTTCGGTCAATTGAAACGCGAGTATGGATGAGAGACTACAGCGACGACGAGATTGCCGACTACATCGCGAGGGGCGAGCCGTTTGACAAAGCCGGCGCCTACGCTATCCAGGATGCAAAATTCAACCCCGTGGCCAGAATCGAGGGTTGCTACACAAATGTAATGGGCCTGCCGCTGTGTCATCTATACGTCACGCGCCTAGAGATGGGATTCACGCTGCCTGTTTCGCCGGTCCAAGCCTGTGAGGTGCACACGGCTCGGAAGTGCCTCGCAGCAAGTCAGATCCTGGAGCAAGCCAGTCATTGACTTTGTCTCTCGTGCATGATAGAATTTCGCGTCGGAATCCCAGACGAGGGTCATGACGCAAACAAGTGTGCATAAGGACCGTCTGCTAGAAGCGCTGCCCCGGCTTCGTGGCATGAGCGTCTTGGTGCTCGGCGACGTCTTCCTCGATGAGTACATCGTGGGTCGAGCCACCAGACTCTCCCGGGAGGCACCGGTCCCTGTCCTGGAGTACGTTCGCCGCTTCCACGTACCCGGTGGCGCCGCCAACCCCGCTCAGAACATCAGCGCTCTGGGAAATACGACGTACCAAGTCGGTGTTATCGGCGAGGACGAAGCAGGACGCATACTGGTGGAACACCTGGGCCAGGCCGGAATCATCGCCGATGGCTTGGTGATCGACGCGACGCGCTCCACCACCACGAAGACCCGAGTTGTGGCCGAGGGCACCTTGGTCTTTCCCCAGCACCTGGCGCGCATAGACCAGGTCGAGCGTCGCCCTCTTGATGCTAGCGTCACCTCTCGGTTGGCCACTCATCTGCAGGAGATGGCCCCGCGCGTCGATGCACTGCTGGTCTCCGACTACAAGACGGGCGTCGTGAACGAGGACACCATCGCCACCACCCTGAGGCTGTCCCGAGATCACGGCAAGCTCATCACCGTCGATTCCCAGGGAGACCTGCACAAGTTCAAGGGTTTCGACTTGGTGAAGTGCAACCGCCGAGAGGCCGAAGCTGTGCTGGGGCGGGAGTTGCGGGCCGACGCTGACTTTGAGCAAGCAGGAGAGAGTCTGCTGGACGATCTGGGCTCATCGGCCATCGTCGTCACCCGCGGCGATGAAGGCATGTCTCTGATCACTTCCCACGAAGGGAGCCTTCACATCCCCGCCGCCAACCTGAGCGAGGTGTTCGACGTCACTGGCGCTGGGGATACCGTGATCGCCGTTCTTACCCTAGGCCTGGCCGCTGGTCTGGGCAGCGAGGTGGGCGCGCGCCTGGCCAACTACGCAGCGGGGCTGGTGGTCAGGAAGTTGGGCAATGCTGTTCCCACCCACGAGGAGCTGGCCTGGGCCATAGAACACTGGACAGAGGCCGGGCCTTGAAACTCCAATGCACGTATGATACCATCGACCGAGCAGATGCATCTTAAGAAGGACTCAATTCAAAGAGGAGGTTATGTATGGGAAGAGTAGGGGTCATAGGAGTCGGACAAAGCGCTTTTGTCCGCGGATACCCCGGCTCCATCCGGGAACTGGCCTACGAGGGGTTCAAGGAGGCCATGGAGGATGCGAAGATATCGAACAAGGAGATCGACGCATCCATTGTTTGTTCTGCGCCCGAATACGACAAGCAAAGGTCTCCCGCAGGGGTGATCGCCGAGTACCTGGGCCTCACACCCCAACCAACCATGTATCTGGAGAGCCTTTGCTCTTCCAGCAGCATGGGCGTGCGGGCTGCGTACTCGCTCATCGAGTCAGGTCTCCATGACGTCGTTTGTGTGCTGGGCTTCCAGAAGATGTCCGAGATCACCTCTGCCGAATCCCAGGAGAGGATGGGCAGGGGCGCCGACATCCAGTGGGAGTCACCCTTCGGCACTATGATGCCGGCTTACTATGCCATGTACGCCAGGGCACATATGGACAAGTACGGCACCACCGAGGAAGACCTGGCCCTGATCAGGATCAAGGCTGCCACCTATGGGCAGATGAACGAGAAGGCCGTCTACAGAAAGCCGGTGACTATGGAGCAGATCTTCGATCCGGACAGACCTCCGGTGGCCACACCCTTGAAGGTCTTCGACTGCTGCGCCAACGCCGACGGTTCTTCGTGCATCATCCTGGCCAACGAGGAGAAGGCCAAGGCTCTGAGCGAAAAGCCGGTGTGGATCCTGGGTTTGGGAGCTGCATCAGACACGGTGAACACGGCTGGACGGGACCTCTTCACTGGGCTGAAAGTGGCCATCGAGGCGGGAAAACAAGCCTACGAGATGGCGGGGATCGGCCCGGAGGACATCGATGTGGCCGAGGTCCACGACTGCTTCACCATCGCTGAGATGATGGCCTACGAGAATCTGGGTTTCGCCGAACCGGGAGAGGGAGAAGAACTCATCAAAGCCAAGGAGACCTACAAAGAGGGCAAGATCCCGGTGAACGTGGACGGAGGCCTGCTGTCCAAGGGGCACCCCATTGGGGCCACCGGTGGTTCTCAGATCAGGACCATCGTGTTGCAGCTCAGGGGGGAAGCAGGGCCCATGCAGGTTGAGGATCCGGAGATCGCGCTGGTGCACAACATCGGTGGCGTCGGTCTCTATGGCAACGTCACCATCCTCGGGAGGTCATAGGATGGCGGAGAAGAAGAAAAAGAAGAAGGAAGTCGATGATCGCTTCCAGAAGTTCGGCACCGTTAGCTTCACCTCCATATCCAAGGTGAACGATTTCGTAAGCTACTTGGAGCAGGGTAAGGTCATGGGCACCAAGTGCAAGAAGTGCGGGACGGTGCATTTTCCTCCCGTGGCCGACTGCGCCGAGTGTCTATCCAGCGACATCGAATGGTTCGAGATCAGCGGACCCGGGAAACTGGTGAGTTGGAGCAAGTTGTCCTATGCCCCCGTGGGCTTCGAGGAGGACCTGCCCTACTCCATCGCTATTCTCGACTACGGCGACTACAAGGTCTTCGGCCGCATCGCGAAGGACATCCCTGACGAAGAGCTGGCCATCGGGATGGCGATGAAGACCGAACCCATCACGCTGCCCAATGGGCAGCTTAGCTATGCGTTCACCAAGCCGTGACGGCAACCTGAGTCGATCACGAAAGGCCGGGGCGGCTTCGCCCCGGCCTCTTTGTTTCTGACCCCTCTCGCGCCTGTGCATAGCAGGACTGAGCGCAGCTCCCAACGGAACCGGACGGCTCTCATCCGCTTCGAACAAGCAGGTGTCCTTGGCGATGAGCGTGTGAATCTGATCCTCGGCCAGAGCGCGGCCGTCATCACGCTACACGAGTGGTCCCAGGCAGCGTCTCTGGCCCAGGAAGCCCTGGAGGCGGCCCCTGACGATGCGCGGCAACACAACAACCTGGGCCTGATCGCCAGCGGAATGGGCGACCTGGACGCCGCTCGCCAGTACTTCGAGCAGCCCGCCAGCCTGGCCCCGGATTGGGACCTGGCTCGTCAGAACCTGGCAGATCTGCAATCTTCGTAGTAGACTAGGCAAGCTTGGCGCAGTGAGCTGCCCCGTGACTGCTGCCGCATCGTGAGCTGCCTTAGAGGTACGAGCAGCGCACAGCAAAGTACGAAGAGGCTGGCCCTGCCAGCCTCTTCGGTTCGCTCCGGGTCGCACCGCTCTAGCGCTACACTGGCAACAGGCTCAAGACCCACTCCAACAGCTGCGTCAGGAAATCCCACGGGGTTAGGGACGAGTCGGGAGAAGGGGGCTCGACGGGGATGTCAATGGGCGGGAAGTCGCCCTCAGACACCTGGTGAGCGGTCCCGTCCAGCACCACGATAACCTCCTGGCCCACGGAGAAGTAGTACCCCCACTCAGGGTGGGCCGCCATCAAGGCGAAGTAGTCATCGCTGCCGAATCCTACCTTCACGGTGTCCATGGAGCTGTCGTAGATGGTGTCGGTCCAAGTCCCATCACGGAGAATGAATACCTTGTCTCTGGCGTATTTGATCTGCTCACCACCGTCGAGCGCCTTCTCCGTGGAGCGCAGCGCCTCCCGGTTCTCG
Source organism: uncultured Anaerolineales bacterium (assembly GCA_964573815.1). GTDB lineage: Bacteria > Chloroflexota > Anaerolineae > UBA7937 > B3-Chlor > CAYGAW01. The sequence continues at coordinate 8,302 of CAZNMJ010000027.1, read as the reverse complement.
GCGTCCTGCACGGCTCCGGCACCGACCGCCGGCGCGGGCATGGCTGTGGATTGGTACCACATTCCGTCAGCCGCTTCTTCCCGTCCCTCGGGAGTGAAGATGTCCTGCTCTTCCTCAACGAGGAACGAGGTGTACGGCGTCATGATCCCGTACCGCACGCTCAGTTCCACGATCTCATCGATCAACTCCCGTCCCTCTCCATGCAGCCTTATTTCGTTGAGCAGATAACCTATCTTGCGCGTGGCCCACAGCCGGGGGATGAACTCCTCACCACCTCTGTCTTCGAAGCGCAGGTTCTCGTACACGAACCGCTGCTCCTCACCGTTCACCTCGCCCCGCAGGATGATGTCCGTCCTGCCTCCTTCCTGATACCGACCGACCATGACCAGTTGCGTGCCGGCAAACAGGTCGGGCAACGGATAAGGATAGGTATCTTCAACCCGCAAACCTCCGAATTCCAGCTCTACGTCAGCCAACAAGGGCATGCTCACCTTGGCGTAGAAGGTGGAAACTTCCTCCTCGATATTCTCGTGCGGCCGGACGTAAGAACTCGCCCCGCGGTTGTCCTGAGCAATGGTGTCTAGTAGGAAGGTATTCACATCATCCCCTAGACCGAAGGCGAAAACCCTGACGTTCTCCGACGCCTGACGGCCCACGTTGACTATGATCCTGTCAGTATCAGTAACGCCCTCAGTAGGCAAACCATCGGTCAGGAAGATGATGATCTGGGGACGCTCACCGTCGGCCATAGCCAGCGCCTCAGCCAGGGCGAGGTCTATGTTCGTCCCACCGACTGCGCGCAGATCATCGATGAACCTCCAAGCCTCATCGCCATCCGCCGCGGGCTGGACCTGTCTGGCAAAAGTCCTCACACCTGTGCTGAAAGCGACGATGTTGAACCGGTCCTCGGGGTTCAGATGATCGAGGATGAACTCCAGAGCATCCTTAGCCTGAGCTATCTTCTCTCCCTCCATACTTCCAGACGTATCGAGCACGAAGATCACGTCCTTGGCCACCACTTCGCTCTCATCCACCTCGAACTTGGGCGCGACCAGCAACAGGAAGAAGCCGTCCTCCCCACGCTCCCGATAGGTGAGCAGATTCAGCCCGATGTCTTCATCGGAGACGGTGTAATACAGCTCGAAGTCCCGATCGGGAAGCACGTTGGCCGCCTCATAGCTGACGTTCACCGCGTGCTCATCTATGCGATCTATGGCAACGTCGTGGCTGGGGCTGTAGATGGCCCTTATCGGCTGCGCGGACTCAACTCGCACCGTGATGACCACCTCTTCCAGTGGTCGTGCGGAGAAGCGCTCGGTGTCGAGGGGATAGACATACTTGACCAGTCCCCCTTCGTTTTTCAGGACCTGGCTGTAGGCCAGCTCCACCCGCCGCTCATCGCCCGGCTCTATAGGGAAGATGCTGGCCTTGAACGTGTCGCGCCCCACGTATTCCAGAAGGGCAGGATCGAGGCGGCGGCGCACAATGTCCTCATATATCCTGCGCGCCTCTTCGCGAGGCAGTATCTCCCCTTCCCACCTCTCACCATCCACGTACATCGCGAATTCGGAGATGGCCGCTTCCTCGGGCAAGGGGAAGATGTAGATACCCTCCAGATCGTAGTGCGTGTCATTGAGGAAGATCTGATCCACCTCGGTGGTCGCCACCTGGTCGCTGATATCCACCTCGACCCGGTGATACTTGATGACCAGATTGGGGGCTTCAGCAGGCGGCACGCCAGGTGGTGGCTCCACGATCACCACCCCATCTGCATAAGCGACTCCACTGCTGGAGATCAGCAGCCCCACTAGTGTCAGACCCACAAGCAACATTCTTGATTTCATCTCTCCCCTCCTGTCAATCTGCATTGCATCTCGTGAGTGCCGTCTTGTCCTGTTGACTAGAAGACGCTGAAGAGGGGCCAAAGGTTCCCCATTTACTGGCTGAAAGCGGAGATGAGAGCCGCCAGGCGCCATCCACCTATTAGGAGAATAGTACCATTGTCAAAGGGGATTAAACCTGATATGATAGGCATAAGGGATGATTGTGTCAGCAACAAGAAGTCAAACGGTCCCAGCTCGACGTAGCAGCCGGGAGCGCGTCGGCGCTCTAGTGCCTCTCCTCGAGGTCAGTGAGACACTGCTGTCCGAAGTGGAGATCGAGAAGCTGTACGACCTCACCCTGGAGGTTGTTAAGCGAGAGACTGGCGCCGATGTGGTCTCCCTGATGCTGCTGGATGAGAAAGTGCGAGAGTTGCGCGTCGAGGCTGCTGTAGGGCTCCCGGAAGGCATAATCGGTTCGGCCACGACCAAGATTGGTGAAGGCATTGCTGGCTGGGTGATGGACGAGGGACAGGCCCTCCTGCTGACGGATGGGGTTTCCGTCGAGACCAGCGTACGCGAAGCCATGCACCGAGACGAAGTGGCCTCCGCCATCTGCGTTCCGCTCAAGATCAAGGGGCGAACCATCGGCGTGCTGAACGCCAGCAAGACCACTCCTGAATCCCCGTTCAGCCATCCAGATCTTGAGCTCCTCTCCATCCTGGCCACTCAGGTGGCCATCGCCATCGAGAACTCGCGGATCCACGAGGCCACCAGGGGTAGAACCAGCCAGTTGGCCGCCCTGAACGAGCTTGGTCGCCTGGTGACCTCTACGCTCGACCTTGACGAGGTACTCCGCCTTGCGATGCAGGGAATCAACGAGATCATCAAGGCCGAAGCTGGCTCGTTACTGCTGCTGGACGAGACGACGAATGACCTCGTTTTCCGAATGAGTCTCCATGGCGACGTGCGACAAACCGCTCCGCTAAAGCTCCAAATAGGACAAGGGATCGCAGGTTGGGTAGTCAAGCAGGGGGAACCTGTCCTGGTTCGGGACGTGAGCGGTGATCCCCGTTACTTCCGAGAGGCCAGCGAGAAATTCGGCCTCGAGTGTCGCTCTATCCTGTGCGTGCCTATAGTGATCAGAGACTACGTTATTGGGGCTATTGAGCTCATCAACAAGCTCCACGGCGAATTCACTGACGAAGACCTTGAGCTCTTGAGCTCCATGGCGGCGACGATCGGCATCGCGCTGGAAAACGCTCGCCTCTATACCGAACTTGCCGAGTTCACCCGCGAGCTAGAGAAATCACAGGCCCAGCTCGTGAGGGCTGAGAAGCTGGCAGCTAGCGGGAGGATTGCGGCTTCCCTGGCTCATGAAATCAACAATCCCTTGCAGGCAATCCACAACTGCCTTCACCTCGTCACTCGGAAGCCGTCGCTGGAAGAGAGCAAACGGCAGGACTACCTCTCCATGGCGCAAGAGGAGGTAGATCGACTTATCGATTTGGTGCAACGCATGCTGGACTTCTATCGGCCCTCCAAGGAGAGCCCGGGACCTGTGGATATCGAAGCCAGTCTGGACGATGTCTTGTCCTTGGCGGGCAAGAGAATCCAGCACGCTGGGGTTCAAGTGCATCGACACACCAAGTCGCGGTTGCCGCCGGTGACAGGCGTCAGTAATCTTCTCAAGCAGGTGTTTCTCAATATCACCATCAACGCCGTTGAAGCCATGCCTGGCGGGGGTGAACTCCACATAGACACAGCGTGGGACGACAGGCGTGCCGAAGCGAGCGTGAGCTTCACTGATACCGGAGAGGGTATCCCGGTCTCGGAACTGGCCAAGATCTTCGACCCTTTCCATACTACCAAGGCTAGGGGCACCGGCCTTGGGCTTTCCATAAGCCACGGTATCATCGAAAGACATGGCGGGAGGATAGACGTGAGGAGCGAGGTGGGCAAGGGTTCAACCTTCACCGTACGCTTGCCAGCCAAGCCCAAGGGCGTCGTGTGACCCGTGGCCGAGAGATCACAAACTATACAGGTCCTACATTTGCTACTAGGAGTCTTAGGCCATTGACACATCCTCGAAAAAGTGATATACTTTGGCTTGCAAGCCCTCGATCTTTGCGCAAGCCCATGCACTGTCCTGCGAGGGGAGCGATGACCTGACTGGCCAGCTTCTGCCGGACTGGAGAAAGAGGGGCTGGTCTTCTTTGTGTTTCCTCCAACTCGCGAGAGAAGTAGATGACTCGGAAAAGGGTTTCTTCCCTTTCAGGTGAGTATCTAGAAGCCATTACCAGGAGGCTGAGAGAGCTTCTCGTCGAGGCCGACGCTATGGCCGTCGTCATGGTCGACACGATGGGGCAGATCATCGCTGAGACTGGAGGCGCCGGAGACTTGGATGTGACCACGGTTGTCTCCCTGCTGGCCGCCAGCTTTGCCACGACGTCGGAGATGTCTCGTCGCCTCCAGGAGGCGCGTAGGACCTTCAATCTTACTTATCACGAAGGCGAACGGTACGACATATACGCGTCAAACATCGGCAGTGCTCTCTTTCTGGTGCTGATTTTCGACAGGGAAATGTATGCACCAAAGATCGGCATGGTCTGGCTGTACATCAAGAGAAGCATTCAGGACCTGTTGCGCATCGTCGCCGAGACCAGAACCACTAGGCCCAGGGAGGCCCTCGCCTCTGACTTCGCTACTTCTCTGCGGAAGGAACTGGACAGTATCTTCCAGGAAAGGCAGCCACCGTCGCTCCGGGATCGCCAATCGGAAGAAGCAGAAATGATGGACCTCATCCGCTGGCGGAAGGAAAGCCAGCAAGAGCCCAAGGAAAGGAAGACGTAAGTGCCTGTGGAAGGAAGCCTCAAAGAGCTAAGCCTAACGAACATCATCCAGCTCAACTGCACCGAGATGAGCACCGCCACAGTGTCTCTGAGGTGCGAGGATAAGGCAGGCATCATCTGTTTCGCAGAGGGAGCCATCGTGCACGCTGCGGTGGGCGATCTTGTGGGTGAGGAAGCTGTGTACGAACTCCTGAGTTGGCCAGATGGTTCCTTCATTGTGGAGACAGGTACGCCACCCCCGCAGAGAACCATCTCCGCCAGCTGGAACAGTCTCCTCCTGGAGGGAATACGACGCATCGACGAAGGGGGAGAACCCATGGAGGAAACGGTCGAGATTCTACCGGCCATGGAGCGCCCCGAGAAGGCGGATGACATGCTCACCTTGGCTCACGGACTCAGAATGATAGTTGGGGTAGAGGGATCGGTCATCATCTCCCGAGACGGCATCGTTTTCGCCAGTGACATGGAGGGCAACCCCGAAAAGGAAGGCGCCGTAGCGGTCTTCGTGGGTAATGCGGCGGACCAGCTGGGCGCAGCCATGAGTCTCACACCCTTTGACTGGGGGGTGGTGACCATGGGAAAAGACAGGATGCTCATCCTGGAACGCCCAACCTTTTTCGTGGGTCTACTGCTGAACGAGAAGGCATCACCAGCCTTGGTGAGCGCTGAGGCTGACAAGGTCTTGGGCTAGTTCCTTGGAGGAGATCATGGAGAGGGTACTGCAGGACGTCAATGCTGTTGTCGGTGTAACAGGCTCTTTCGTGTGCAACAGTGAGGGGACGCTGGTAGCTCGTGCCCTGCCGTCGGTCTTCGACGAAGGCTCGTTCTTGCCAGCTGCCCGCACCATACTGCAGACCATTGAGGGATTGGAGACCACTCGGCGGCGCAGAGTCCACGAGTTGGATCTGGTGTTCGCAGAAGGAAGGATGGTGGTCAAGCACTTGCGTGTTGGCTGCCTGTACATCCTCTGCGTGCGCACCATCAATGTCCCTCTTCTGAACCTCACTGCCAATGTGGCCGCCAGGAAGCTCACCGAGATATTGAAAGAAAGAGAGCCCACCCCTCCCAGCGTTCCTGCTCGTCCCGCTGAGGCGGAAGCTGAGGAAGTGGTGGTGGTCGAGGAACTCCCCGCAGACGCGGCTGATCTGCTCCTCGCTCGCGGCCGCCAGGCCGTCGCTGCCGCAGAAGAGCAGGGGGTGCACTTGCGCCTCTTGGGAGGCATAGCCGTCAAGGCGGTCTGCCCCAGTGCCGCCGACATTACCTTGCCGCCTGATGGGCTTGATCTGGATTTGGCCGTCTACGGCAGACAGCGGCGGGAGTTGGACGAGGTGCTGGAAGGCGTCGGGTACGAGCCTCACCGCCGGTTCAACGCCTTATACGGACACAGACGCTTGAAGTACTCAGAGTCCGAGCTAGGGCTCACCTTGGACGTGTTTGTCGATACCTTTCACATGTGCCATCAACTGCCTTTCGCAAATCGCCTTGAGTTGCACGATGAAACCTTGCCCCTGGCGGACTTGCTCCTCTCGAAACTGCAGATAGTACAGATGGGGGAGAAGGACTTGAGAGACATCTATGCAATCCTGTACGACTACGAACTGGGCACGGGGAGCGAGGCGAACAAGGTGGATACCGATTTCATCACCTCCATCTGCGGCGATGACTGGGGTTGGTACAAGACCGTTACTCTGAACATCGAGAAAAGCATTGACCTAGCACATGATTTCCTGCCAGACCAGCAGACGGAAGTCTATGTCTCAAGGGCAGGCCAGTTGAGGGAGATCGTAGAATCTGCGCCAAAGTCGCTGCGCTGGCAGGCCAGGGCCAGGATCGGAGAGGCCAGGCGCTGGTACGATCTGCCCGAAGAGTGATGATCTGCTGATGAGGAGTATGCAAAATGGAGACTCTGGTCCCTCCCCGCGAGCCATTAGTCAAGATAGAGAATTCTCTCGAGCGTCTCCTCGGTAGGAGCCGAGCCATCTGCGTTCTGCTGGCGGACGTCACCGGACAGCTGATCAGCGAGAAAGGCAAGGACAACGGGGTGGATACCTCAGCTCTCGCCGCGTTGACCGCCAGCAACGTGGTTGCCACAGCGGAGATAGCCAGACAACTAGGCGAACCAGCGCCATTCTCCTACCTTTTCCATGAGGGACAAAGACGTCACATCTACATCTCATCGGTGGGGCAGACTTTCTTGCTTGTGATCATCTTCGACGAGATGACGCAGATCGGTTTGGTGCGCATTTTCGCCAGACTGGCGGTCAACGAACTCCGCGAAGTGGCCTCCGAGTTGGAGCCTTGGCTTGAGAGAGCCAGCGGTGTTGTAGATCGGGAGTTCCGAGGGGCATTGGCTGAGGGGCTAGATCAGGCCTTCATAGAATAGGGAGGAATCACCGCATTTTTCGCAGGGAGCGAGATGTTTGTCAACTGGAAAATGCGCGAGATCAACCTCAAGATTGTGTACTATGGCCCTGCCCTCAGCGGCAAGACAACCAATCTGGAACACGTCCACGCGAGACTCGATCCCCGGCTGAGGGGAGAACTCATATGCCTCAAAACCAGGGCTGATCGTACTCTGTACTTCGATTTTATGCGGCTGGAATTGGGGCAGATTCGGGGCCTCAAGCCCAAGTTCAATCTCTACACTGTGCCAGGTCAGCCCTGCTACGTGGCCAGCCGCAGACTTGTGCTGCAGGGTGCGGACGGGGTGGTCTACGTGGCCGATTCACAACTCAACCGGCTCAAGGCCAATATAGAGACCATGCGCAGCCTTGAGGAAAACCTGCGGGTCCTGGGGGTGAATCCCCACGACTTTCCCCTGGTACTGCAATACAACAAGCGCGACCTGCCAAGCATAGCCCCAGTTGCACTCCTGCAAATGCAACTGGCCCGCGATGGCGTCCCTCAGTTCCAGTCCGTGGCCACTGAGGGGGTCGGTGTGATAGAGACCTTGAAGGCAGCGATCAACCTGGTAGTATCCAGGATCTAGACAGATGGCGGAAGTATCTCTCGAAAAGGCTTTGGAGCGAATAGTCGAAGAAGGCGACTTCGAGGCTTCGGTGCTCGCCAGCAGCGACGGCCTACCAATCGCCACGGTGCCTTCCGACTATGACACCGATACCACGGCGGCAATGGTCGCCCTACTGAGACGTGTGGCGCGGGAGACACGGGAGCATATCGGAATGGCTCAGCTGGACGAGGTCTCAGTCAGGGCGAGCGACCACATAAGACTGGTTTGCCGCTGTTTCAGCGTGAGCGGCGAAGATTTCATCCTGGCCGTTGTGGTGCCCAGCCACCGGCGGTACTATAGACAGCTGACCAATCGAGCCATCAAGGAGCTCAAACTGGCCTGGCAGTCTATGATCGAAGGATGATGGCTGGCAAACCCGGGACGGATACCTGCGAAGCGCCAAGGCTACCTAGTTGCTCCCAGGCATAAGCACCGGCAGCCGAGTGGATATCTCTCCGTCACTGAGATCGTAGTCCGACGACTATATCAAGAGCCTCAACACCCAGCGTGGTGACGATGCCGAGAGCTTGGCCTTCCTTCCAGCCTTCTCTGACCCTCCGGCTGAGCGTGTCGGTCACCCTGGCCACCGGGCGCGCCATCGGTTGCCGTAGGCTTGCGCC
>CAZNMJ010000026.1:14209-22507 GCA_964573815.1 uncultured Anaerolineales bacterium | reverse complement strand
TGCTCGTCGATGATCTGCGCCAGCCTCTGGTTGATGCTCTCGCGATGCGTTAGCAGTTCATCCAGTTCCGATTGGCCAAGGACGCTACGCAGTGTGGTCTGAGCGATCTGCCAGGTAGCCCTGCGATAGTCCTCCACCTGCACGATGGCATCGGAGGGATCCACGACGCGGAAGTAGGCCACCGCGTTCACCTTTACTGTCACATTGTCCTTGCTGATCGCCTCCTGAGAGGGGATGTCCAGTGTCACCACCCTCAGGTCAACCTTCACCATGCGGTCGACAATGGGGATGATGAAAAACAGGCCAGGCCCCTTGGCTCCGACCAGCCGGCCCAGTCGGAAGATCACCCCGCGCTCGTACTCTTGCACGACCTTGATCGCCGAGGCCAAGATGCCTATGAGGACGATGATGACAATTAGGGCGGTGAAGCCCAGGCTTGTGATGAATTCGAGTATTTGTCCCACAGTTTCTGCCTCCTAACCTTACCCTGAATCTGCCTACGCTCTATTCGTGACCAGACCTTCCAACGACTCTCTCGACCAGCAGCTTGAAGCCGTCTACCTCAGAAACCTCTACCTCCTCGCCTCGTTTGACGGTGCCGTCCCTAGCCACTGCTTGCCACAACTCACCCTTTAGGAAGACCGTACCCGTCGGGTCCAGATCAGAACGCGCCACCGCAAGCTGGCCCACCAGCCCTTCCAGCCCGGTGGCCGGTCTACGGTGATGAGCGCCGAAGACCTTGGCGACGACGAAGGCGAAGAAGGCGCCGGTGGATAGACCCACCCCCACGACTAGATTTCGGGAAACGGGGGCGTACGGGGAACTGAACAGGATCATGGAACCAAGGATGAAGGACACCACACCCAAGGTGGCGAGAATCCCGTGCGTGGGAGCCTTCACATCTGCCAGCATCAGAACGAATCCCAGGACGACGAATATCAGCCCTGTCCAGTTCACGGAGAGTACGCCCAGGGAGAAGAGCGCCAGGACCAGACAGATGGCTCCCAGGATCCCTGCCAGATAGCCTCCGGGCTGCGAGAGTTCGAAGATGATGGCATTCAGGCCCAGGGTCAAGAGGAGGAAAGCTATATTGGGATCGGTAATGGTGTGCAGGAACCCTTCGATGGTGTTCATGGGGAGGCGCTTGATGCTCGCTCCCTGTGTCTGGAGGGTGACTGCTTCCTCTCTGATGAGTACTTCATGTCCATCGAGAGCTGCCAGCAACTCTGTCAAGTCACCAGCGATGAAATCAACGACACCCAACTCCAGTGCCTCGTCCTCAGTGATAGATGAACTCTCGCGTACGGCCTTTTCGGCCCACTCAACCGCATCGGAGCCCCTGGGCTCGGCCAATCCCTTGAGGAGAGCCACGATATCGTTGACGGCCTTCTCCTCCATCGCCTCGGACATCTCTTCCCCCGACATGTCCACTGGATGGGCAGCTCCCACTCGGGTGGTGGGAGCCATGGCTGCCGCGTGGGCGGCGAGGGTGAGGAAAGTCCCTGCCGACGCGGCCTTGCCGCCTCTGGGATGGATGTAGACCACAATGGGCACGCTCGCGGCCTGCATAGCCTGGACAACTTCCTCTGTTACCTGGACTGATCCGCCTGGGGTATCCAGTTCTATGATCAGGACGTTGGCGCCGTCGCGCTGGGCAGTTTCAATTCCACGCTCGACATAGCTGGCCACGATGGGGGTGATGGCACCCTCGACGGTGAGAACGTCCGCGTGGAAATCGCTCTGGGCCTGCACCGCTGGCATGAAGGATAGCGATGTGACCAGCACGAGCGCAAGGCGCCAGAGGAGCAGTCTTCTGTCGCGATATCCCATGGTCGTTCCTTGCAGACGGCTGGGTTGACTACGACGTTTCTCAGAGACCACAGCCTCTATACATTATTATAACGTACTTGAGGAGCGAATTCAACTACCCGCGAGCGCCCTTGTGTGGTTCCTCAGCCGCTGGGGTTGCTGGAGGGCGGTATAGGCCTTGGGGCCTGCGACGGGGTGCATCATCCGCCGAGAGTGCCAGGCTGCCTCCCTCCGATGCTATGCCACATCGCCGGGCTGGGGAAGGGTGATGGTGAACTTGGTGCCCAGCCCGACCACGCTCTCGGCTTTGACGTGGCCCCCGTGGGCCTGGATGATCTCCTTGACTATGGCCAGGCCCAGCCCTGCTCCCTTGCCGTCTTTGGTGCGGGACTTGTCGCCACGGTAGAAGCGCTCGAAGATGCGGGACAAGTCCTCCGGTGGGATGCCCGCGCCGGTGTCGGAAATGGTGATCTCGACATGCGATCTGGGCTCCTGTCCTCGCTTCGTACCCTCTTCAACGACGGACCTGCCAGCTAGCGAGATGCGGCCCGCTGGGGGAGTGTGTTTCAGGGCGTTGTCTAGTAGATTGCCGATCACCTGAGCCAACCGGTCCCGGTCACCCTTGATGATCAGGTTGCCGTCCGCCTCCAGTTCTACTGCTATCGTGACGTCGCTCTGCTCAGCCAGCAACGCCATCTTGTCCGCGCACTCTTGCAGTAGTTCTGGCAAGGGTACCGGCTCTTGGGCCATGACGATCTGCCCGGCCTCGATGCGGGCCAGGTCGAGGAGGTCGTCGACCAGGCGCGCCATGCGGCCAGCCTCCTCGTGGATGATCTGGGCTGCCCGACGACCCGACTCCTGATCTGCAGCTGCGCCGTCCAGAAGGGCCTGGGAGAATCCGCGAATGGATGTCAAGGGAGTTTTCAGGTCGTGGGAGACGTTGGCTACGAAATCCTGTTGAGCCTGCCGGGAGGCCTTCACCTCGCGGACCATGGCGTTGAAGCTGTCAGCCAGGCGACGTACCTCCTCAGGTGAAGCGATGTTCAACTGCTGGTCGTAGTCGCCGCGCGCTATCTCTTCAGTAGCGCTGGCGATTTGCTGGAGGGGTTTGGCAATAGAGCGCGTGATGAGAAAGGCAACGCCTATGGAGACCAGAAGGGCGACTATGCCGGTAGGGATGAAGCCTACCGACATTTCACCCACGAACGTGGCGAGTACTTGGCGGGGCGGAGATAGCAGTACGACGTACCATGCCTGGGGCTGGGATTCCCCCCTTGGACGCGACAGGACCTCGGTGGGCACAGCCACATAGAAGAACAGACCTTCGCCCGTGGCGAGACGCCCTTGGACCTGGAGACGGCGCGCCTCTCTGCCGCTAGCCTGGCCCGAAAGATCGATTCCTCGCCCCACCCAGCGGTCCTCCGTGTCTGCCAGCACCGTGCCGTCCTCGGTGACGATCAGAATCCTGGTGCCTTGATTGGCGGCTTGCTCTTCAAGGGTCTCGATGATCTGGTCCGCAGAACGCCCTTGGGTTCGGAGGCTGCGGACATGCAGAGCGGTAGGCAGGCTCCTGTCGATCAGCCTGAGGTAGGTGAGCCGGGTTACCTGCGGTATGAGGAGGATGGTCAGGGCAATACCGGTGATTACAAGGCAAATGACTATGATCAGGATATACGATCCTAGCAACCGCGAACGCAGACTGGTAAGCATCGACCCCTAGACCACCAACTTGTAACCCACCCCTCGTACCGTCTCGATCTCTACGTCGCCTCCGCTGAGTCTCTTTCGCAGATGAGCGACGTGAACGTCCACGGTGCGGGTCTCGCCGTAGTAATCGTACCCCCACACCAGATCCAGCAGTTGCTCGCGGCTCAGGACCTGGCCGCGGTGTCGGGCCAGGGTGTGTAGCAGATCGAAGTCCTTGGTGCGCAGTCTCACGGGCTGACTAGCCAGCGTGACCTCGCGACTGGCCGGATCTATGGTCAACTGGCCAACATGAACGGTTCTACTTGGTTGGACACTCCTTTCGTAGCGGCGAAGGATGACCTTGACCCGCGCTACCAACTCCCGAGGATTGAAAGGCTTGGTCAGGTAGTCATCTGCGCCCACTTCCAGCCCCACGATCTTGTCCACGTCGTCGCTGCGGGCAGTGAGCATGATGATGGGCACTTCCGATTGGGCTCTCGTGCGGCGGCATACCTCCCAGCCATCAATCTCCGGCAGCATCAGGTCCAGGACCACGACCGCAGTTCTTATAGTTCGGATCTTGTCCAGAGCCTCAGCTCCATCTCTAGCTTCCTCGACGGTGAACCCCTCCTGTTCCAGATACAACCTGGCGAGCTCAATGATGTTGTGCTCGTCATCTACCACCAACACTGTCCGGCTGGCCATCTAAAACTCGCTCCTGGTGGGGTCTGGTATCACCACGCTGAACTCAACTCAAGGCCTCTTGCACCACCGTTCTCAACTGCTCGGGATCGAAGGGCTTCTCCAGACAGTTCCTGTCCCCTGCTTCGAGGAAGGCCTGTGTGGTGGGGCTAAGGAAGTCGCCCGTGATAAAGATGATCCGGTCAGCCAACTCGCCATCTATGGCTCTGACTTCCTTTTCACACGCAGCACCATCCATCCCAGGCATCTTGACGTCGGAGATGATCAGGTCATATTCTCTCTCCCTCAGCAGCCTCAGGGCCAACTCGGCGCTGGTGACACCATCCGCGTGGAACCCCCCATCGTTCAACACATCGAGTATCAGGTCGACAATGTTCTGCTCGTCATCGATCACCAGTATCCGTTGCCGGCCCGAAGGTATGGCCCCGGTCTCTTCTCCGCCGAGAAACGCGCTAGCATCTTGCACCCAGCTCTTCACCGGCAACTCGACGAAAAAAGTCGCTCCCTGACCCCGCTCGCTCTCCGCCCAGATGCGTCCACCATGCTCCTGGATGATGCCGTGGGAGACGGACAATCCCAACCCCGTGCCGGCGCCTACATCCTTGGTGGTGAAGAAGGGATCGAAGATTCTCTGCAGAACCTGTGGCGGCATCCCTGGGCCGGTATCGGCAAGAGTGACGCGAATGGTGTCGCTGTCGACAAGCTCGCTCCTGACGGTCAGGATACCTCCGCCCCTCTGCTGAGAGATGGCTTGGTGGGCGTTATTGATGATGTTGAGAAAGACCTGCTGCAGTTGATGGCTGTCGGCCATGGTCCAGGGCAGGTTCTCGGCCAACTCCGTCACAACCTCCACATCGTCGACCCTTAGTTGGTATTTCCTCAGACTCAGAGTCTGCTCGATGACCTCATTGATGTCGACCGGCCCGCGCTGCGGCTTCTTCTGACGGGCGAAGGTGAGGAGGTTCTGCACGATGCGTTGCGCTCGTAAAGCATCGTCGTAGATCCTTCGCAAGTCCTCCTTGATGGTCTCGTCCACATCGCTGGCCTGCAAGAGTTGCGAGTATCCCATCACGGTGGTCAAAGGGTTGTTCAGTTCGTGGGCCACTCCAGAGATCATCTGGCCGATGCCCGACAGCTTGGCCGATTGGATGAGTTGTGTTTGAAGGTGAACCCGCTCCGTCACATCTCGCGCCACGCCCTGGTACTTGACCACTCGGCCGCCGTCATCCCGCACGGCTTTCATGCTGACCTCGATGTGCAGAGTGGAACCGTCTCGGTGCAAAGCACGGTGTCGCAAGGTGTATTCATCTCTGCCCTCTATCAGCAACTGGCGAACAATGTTGTTGAACTCGTTCACATCATCGGGGTGTATGAAGAACTCGTATACGGTGTGTCCCACCAGTTCTTCGGCACTATAGCCGGTTGAGTTCTCGATCTGAGGGCTCCAGTAGGTGAAACGACCGCGGGCATCGGCCTCCCATATGGCGTCGGGGACGTTCTCCACATAGGTGCGGTATCTCGCCTCAGATTCCCTCACCCGCTCATACAGCTGTGCGTTACTCATGGCCACCGCCGCATGCTCGGCCAGTCGCTGCACGAAGCTTGCCTGATCTTCGTTGAAGCCTGCCAGCCGTGGACTTTCCAGTACTATGGCTCCCGCCACCTCGTGCTCCCGCATGATGGGCACCGTGAGCTGAGATCGGGTCTCTGGGAAGAAGTCTACATAGTCAGGATCCTGACTGACATCGCTAACCAACGCCCACTCGCCCGTTCTGACCACTCTTCCTAATATTCCGCGCTCTATGCTCCAAGGTTCATGCTCACGGGGATCCAGGTCCTCGGGGTAGCCGCGGTGGGCCAGCATGATAAGCCCCCGTCCTTCCTCATCCAGTACGGACAAACCGCCTAGGGACGCGTTCGTGGCTTCAATGGCCTTGTCGAGGACCAACTCGATGACTCTCTGGAAATCCAAGGTGGATGAAAGCTCGTCCACGATCTCGCCCAGGGCGGCGAGTTCTACCAAGCGCCTCTTTGTTTCATCATGCAGGCGGGCGTTCTCGATGGCGATAGCTGCTTGGCTGGCGAAGAGTTCGAGTAGCCGCAAATCCCTTTCAGTGAAAGACCTTGGCTGCTCCACATCGGTGACATTGACCACACCAATGATCCTGTCGCCCCATTTGAGCGGGGCGGCCATGATGGCGCTAATTGGGACACCGTCGTACTTCTCAGAACGTCCCTCCCAACTTGCATAGTTCTCGACTATCAGTGGCTCCCCAGTCAACACCACCTGTCCCGAGAGCCCCTCGCCGGCTTTGAGACGTGTTCCCGTGTAGTCTTTGTCCAGGTAGCGGCTCACCACCAACTCCAACTCCTCTTCCTCGGCATGATACAGATAAAGGCCCCCTCCTTTGGTGCCCACCAGGGAAGCGGCTCTTTCTACGATGGAGTCGAGCAGTTGAGGCACCTCCAACTCTCTGGTGATATCGAGTGTGGTCTTGCGCAGGGCTTCCATCTCGGACACCCTTCTCAGCCCCGCACGATAGAGGTTAGCATTCTCGATAGCCAGTCCAATCTGGCCACCGACGGAGTTCAGAAGCTCGATGTCCTGTGGGGTGAACGGCCGCGGTTCGCGGCTCATTACGATCAGCATGCCGATGAACTCGTGCTTTGACTTCAGGGGCACTGCCGCTAGTGAGCGAATGCCCTCTCTCCGAAAGATCACCTTGATCTGTTCTGTGTGGGGATCGTCCACCACGCCCTCCGTCCACAAGAGCTCTCCGTCTTCAATCAAGCCTTCCAACAAGTGCTCTGCGGGCCTCAGCGTTTCCAGGGCCTCTACATATTCATCGCTTAGACCACGGTGGACAGCCAGGTCCATTGTCCGTGCCTCGGTGCCAAGCACCCTGATCGTCCCCGTCTCGAGTTCCATGAGCTCAAGTACTTTGTCCAGGGCCCGGTTCATGATCGCGTCCAGGTCCAGTGATCCAGCCACTGCGGTGGCGATGCTGTTGAGGGCGGCCAGTTCCTCGCTCCGTCGCTTGATCTCCTCTTCTACCCGTGTCCGCTCGGCGTTCTCATCGGCCAGTTCCAGGGCGTTTGAGATGTGCTGCGCCAGGTTCCTTACGGATGGAATGAAGTGTTCTGCAAGTTCGGTTGAGCTCATGGCGAGGACGCCGATGACCTCTCCGTGTCGCTTCAACGGCGTCAGAATGGCAGGCCGCTGCTCAGCATAGCCCACGAGGTTCAGTATCAAGCGGGCTAGAGCCCCTGGAAACAACTCGGCGTATATCTCGCTGGCCTTGACCTGGGTCGTTGCCCCCTCTTTCACAGCCTTGCTGAAGATCCTTGACTTCTCCAGGTCAACCTCATACTCCTTGAGGCGCAGTCCGGCCAGTTTTTCGGCCTTCTTCAGTGTCTCCGGAGGCATTGACGCTTCTGCAATCTTGAGTCCTGATCCATCGGGCGTCAACAGCAGGATGCTCACGCTGTACCGTTTGGACCGCGCAAACTCCTCCCTGACGATCCTGTAGATCTCATCCTCGTCCAAGACGCCGTGTATCTTCGTGGACACAGTTTCCGTGAAGTGGATGATCTCTATGAGGTCACGCAGTTGTCGGTCTATCTGTGCCTCTTCTTTCATCCTTGGCACTCCTGTGAGGGGCGATGTCAGCGGGGAGGGAACGCGCGGTGCATGATGCCTCTTCCTCGTAGCCGTCTCGGTCGATGTTCATCCCAGCACAATACCGCTTTGCCAGGCGGGTGCTTGCTTCGGTGCTCGTCGTGGACCAGACACCTTGCCAGGCAGGGACACCCATCGGGGTCAGTTCGCAGCCATATTATATCACACTTTGGGATTGCATGTCTTGGCAAAGCGGGACTTGACGTCCTCTTGATGCTTCGCAACTGTGACCCAGACTTGCCCTGGTGCTTGCGGGGCAGTGGAGCACCTGGTAAGATCACGGCACTGTTCCGATTGTGTGATCAAGGAGGGGGTTTGGCGTAAGGGGTACGTTGTGTGGAGAGGAAGCAAGATTTTCCTCGCTATGTGGGTCCGCCTGCTACTGGTAGCCTGCTCGAACTCGGCGCCATCAGTAGCGTGAT
>CAZNMJ010000026.1:0-14109 GCA_964573815.1 uncultured Anaerolineales bacterium | reverse complement strand
TGGGTCCGCCTGCTACTGGTAGCCTGCTCGAACTCGGCGCCATCAGTAGCGTGATGTAGCCGCGTGTGAGCAGGAGTTTTGGGGGAGCACGCTCGGCATACGGTGGTGAGGTGGAAGTGTGTGGGGTGCGGTTCGAGGATGTGCACCCTCTGAAGTTACTGGGAAGGGCGACGATAGTGTTATGAGGGGACGAGGGAGATGAGCTTCGCTGCAACGAAAGATGTGAGGATCACCGTGGTCGTTGACAACTACTCTGACCTGCTGCTGGATTCCACCCCGGGCGTGGAGCGGCGCGGTCCAGGGAAGGAGCCCTTGCTCGCCGAGCATGGATTATCAATCCACATTGGACTCGTCGCTGAGGGGAAGGATATACTGCTGGATGCCGGATTCACCAAGGTGGCTCTCCCTCACAATCTGTCTCGACTGGAGCTAGACCCGGCGTTGGTGGACGGTGTGGTGATCAGCCACGGGCACCGAGATCACACTGCGGCACTCCCTGACTTCCTCCGTAGTTCAGGCAGGAGGTTGCCGGTGGTAGTTCACCCTGATGCCTTCCTGGAGCGTTGGTTCATAAGGTCGGATGGCAGCAAGATAGGTCCACGGCAGGAAAAGCCAGAGGAGTGGGAGGGAGCCGGAGCCGTGATCGTGTATGTGGAGGGACCTTATGAGTTGGCCCCTGGTTGCCTGGCTACCGGTCCCATCCCCCGCAGGACTGACTTCGAGAAGGGAATGGCCAGAGCGTACTACCGCAAGGATGGCGAGTTGGTGCAGGACCCGATAAACGATGACCAGGCGGTGGTGGTCAATGTTCAAGAGAAGGGTCTAGTGGTGATCTCCGGCTGTGCCCACTCAGGCATCGTCAATACACTCCTCCACGCTCGGAGCATCACGGGTGTGGATGATGTCTGGGCAATCATCGGCGGGTTTCACCTTGGCCACGCCACAGCGGAGGAGATGGGGCGAACCATCGTCGAACTGCAAGCCATGGGGCCGCGCGTGGTTATGCCTGCGCATTGCACTGGCTTCGCGGCCATGCGTCTGTTCGCGGAGAAGATGTCCGAGGAGTTCGTGGTTGGCGCAGTGGGCACTCGGCTGGTCTTCTGAGTCTGAGGCTTTCTTGACATCCATGTGACAATGTGGTAGTATGTAGGTAAATTGACATAGCAAGGCTAGGATCGAAGTACCGAGACACATCGACGAGTCACGGGTCACTTGCGCGAAGGATTGACTGGGACTCGCGCGGAGAACTGGGCTGCCCTTTACGGGAGCGACGGCGCAAGGTCTCATCTCATTGTTATCTTCGTATTCCGTCCATCTGAGGACAACAAGCGCGAGCCAGTCAAGGCGCAGGGGTGACGTCTGACTTGAGTGTACTTTGCGGTACACTCATTTTCTTTTCTGGCCCTTGTGGATTGTCGGCGAGGAGGGAGTTCATGAGGCAAGTGGAACTCTTTGTCCGTCTCGTAGGAATGTTTACGTTCGGCGGACTCGGGTGGCAAATAGGCGACTACATAGCCACAAGGTCTGGGGCTGCGGATGCCCTCAGCGTTCCCTATCTACGTCCCGCGCTGGCCCTGGCAATAGCGGGAGCCGGTCTGGGCCTGCTGGCCACGCCCTGGCTGACCATCAAGCCATCCCTGTGGACTCGGAGGAAGCTGAGGCAGATACCTGCCCGCCATCTGTTGATGGGAACTATCGGTCTTGCGGTGGGGCTGGTCATTTCGCTACCGTTGGCCTTCAGTCTGTCCTTCTTGCCCTCAAACTTCCGGACCGTCACGCCTTTGCTGGCCAGTGTGGTCTTGGGCCTGCTGGGAATGGGCATCATGATCATGCGTGCCGAGGATCTTCTCAACCTCTGGAGTTCCTCCTTCACTAGGACGAAGAGCACTCCGTCGGACGAGCGCGCGCTGTTGCTGGATACCAGTGTGATCATCGATGGTCGTATTGCCGACATCAGTCAGACAGGTTTCATCGACGGGACGCTATTGGTGCCCCGATTCATTCTTGATGAGTTGCAGTACATCGCGGATTCCTCGGACGCTTTGCGGCGCAAGAGAGGTCGACGCGGACTGGACATCCTGAGCAGGCTGCAACAGGATTCAATTGTGGCCATCCGCGTCACCGACATGGATGTGGAGGATATCAGAGATGCCGATGGGAAGCTGGTGCAACTGGCCAAGAATCTGAAGTGTCCCATCATCACCAATGACTATAACCTCAATCGTGTGGCTCAGTTGCAGGGCGTCAGGGTGCTCAACGTCAATGAACTGGCCAATGCAGTGAAGACTGCTGTCCTCCATGGTGAGAGTCTGAAAGTGCGGATCATCCAGGAGGGGACGGAGCCCAAGCAGGGCGTCGGCTACCTGGACGACGGCACCATGGTGGTTGTTGAAGATGGCCGCAGGTACATCAATCATAGTCTGGACGTTACGGTCACCAAGGTGCTTCAGACCGCACAGGGGCGGCTGATCTTCGCCGCGCCCCAAAACCGATCTTCCAGGAAGTAGTGCTCGAGTAGCATGGGCGTGATCACCATCTCGAGGCAGATGGCCAGCCATGGCTGTGCGATTGCTGCCGATGTGGCTAAGACGCTGGGCTTCCGCTTCGTCGATCGGGAGATAATCCATCGGGCAGCTGCGGAAGCTGGTGTGCCCCAGGTGGCTCTAGAGGAGATTGCGTTCGAAGGGAAGCGAAATGTGGTGGACCGGGTGCTGCAAGCCGTGAACGCGATGCCTCCTGTGCCCGCTACGGCCGAAGCCTGGAGGCGTGAAGCGACAAGCTCCGTCCGCCAGCCTTTCGGAGGGATCTTCTCTCCGGCGATGCCTACCTTCGGCGTGACACTGAAAGACTACGTGGACATGGTCGAGATGGTCATCCGGGACCTAGCGGAAGAGGGCAAGGTGTGCATAGTGGGTAGAGGTAGTCAGGTCATTCTGCGGGACACGCCGCGCGCTCTACACGTTCAAATCGTAGCTCCCTTGGAGCAGCGCGTACGGACACTGGTGCAGCGCGAGGAAATCGACGAAAGGGAGGCCGCAGCGAGACTGAGGGCCAGCGACCAAGCACGGAGGGACTATCTGCGGCGATATCATCGGGTTGAGTGGCTGGATCCCACCCTGTACGACCTGGTGCTCAATATCTCCAAGATGCCATCTTCATTGGCTGCTCAGGTGATCGTGGACGCCTATCGCCGGTTGCCAGGTCTTGACGATGAGTGACGGAGTGCGTGTTCGCTTTGCCCCCAGCCCGACGGGGCTGCCTCACCTTGGGAATCTGCGCACAGCCCTGTTCAACTGGTTGTTCGCCGGCACTATGGAGGGGTGTTCGTGGTGCGGGTCGAGGATACGGACGTGGCGCGCAGCACCGAGGGGGACGACGAGGCGATTCTAGACGGGCTGCGTTGGCTAGGCCTGGATTGGGACGAGGGCCCTCACAAGGGAGGAGAGTTCGGCCCGTATTATCAGTCGCAGCGGTTGCCCATATATCAGGACTATGCTCAGCGGCTACTAGAAGTGGGTTGCGCCTACCGCTGCTACTGCTCGCTCGAGACGCTCGAGCAGGTGCGTCGGGAACAGCAGCGTCGAAGAGAACCTCCTGGCTATGACCGAAGGTGTCGGGAGCTGAGCGAAACCGAGATAGGACGATATGAGGCACAGGGGATCAGGCCCGTCGTGCGCTTCAAGACGCCGCTGGAAGGAGAGACCTCGTTTCACGATTTGCTCCGTGGGGAGATCAGCTTCGCCAATATCTCTCTGGATGATTTCGTGCTCCTGAAGTCCGATGGATATCCGACCTACCATCTGGCCAACGTAGTGGATGATCACCTGATGGAGGTGACCGACGTATTGCGCGCCGACGAATGGATACCCAGCACTCCGCGACACATCCTGCTCTACCAGGCCTTGGGCTGGGATCCTCCACGCTATATTCATCTACCCTTGATCCTGGGCAGGTCCGGTGGGAAGCTGAGCAAACGCCTGGGCGACGTCTCCTTGGCCTCCTATCGGGAGAGGGGCTATCTGTCCGAAGCCGTCGTTAACTACCTGGCATTGTTGGGCTGGGCGCCGGGTGACACCCAAGAGATCTTCAGCCTCGAGGAGTTGGTAGCGAAGTTCTCGTGGGAGAGGATCTCGGTCAGTCCCGCCATCTTCGACGTGGAGCGATTGAATTGGTTCAACAGATGGTACGTACGTCAGTCACCACCTGGCAGGATCGCTCGGGATGTCGCCCCATATCTGAGGGAAGCATACGGTCGGAGCGAGCGAAGCGAAGGTACAGCGTACTCGGCGGACGAGTGGCTGGAGCTTCTGGTGGATAGCGTACGGGAGGAATTGGACAGTCTGAGCGAGATACCAGCGCATGTCGCCTTTGTGCTCGTCGATAAGTTGGCTTTCACGGGTGAGGCCAGGAAGGCGCTTGGACTGCCCACGGCAGGGCGCGTTCTGGAAGCGTTCGTGGAAAGGATCGAACCTGTCGATAGACTGGATGTGGCCGAGGCTGGTTCTCTCTTGCAGCAGTTGAGGCTCCTTTTCAAGGAAAAGGACAGTCTGGAGGCGAAAGAGGTCCTCTTCCCTATCAGGGCAAGTTTGACGGGAAGCCTTCATGGGCCGAGCCTTGCGGCAGTGATGGCTCTCCTGGGCAGAGAGAGATGCATCGAGAGGGTGAGAAGTTGTCAGAACTCCTTTTCGTCTTGATGATAGCCAAATGCGTCTGTTTCCGGGGATGTCGTCCCGGACGGCATCCCTCGTAGAGAGGCTACCATCAACGCACGGAGGGAGGAGTTGATATGTCATTGAGAGTGTATAGTACCCTCAGTCGGAAAAAAGAGGAGTTCGTGCCCCTGCACGGTAAGCAGGTTTTGATGTACGTGTGCGGTCCCAACGTCTACGGGCCCTGCCACGTCGGTCATGCCATGTCTTACCTGGTGTTCGATGTCATCAGACGGTACGTTGAATACCGTGGCTACGACGTGAAGCATGTCCAGAATTTCACCGACATTGAGGACCGGATCATCGAGACTGCCAATTCTCTGGGTGTGACGGTGCAGGGATTGGCAGATAGGTACATTGACCGCTTCCTGAGGGAGATGGACGCCCTGAACGTTGAGCGGGCCCATCACTACCCCCGAGCGACCGAAGTGATCCCCAAGATCCAGGACATAGTGCAAGGTTTGATAGACAGGGGCCACGCCTACCAGGTGGATGGCGACGTCTACTTCCGCATCTCTAGCGATCCCGACTACGGAAAGCTCACCAGGCAGTCTCTGGAAGCGATGCAGGCCGGGGCGCGGGTGGAGGTGGACGAGCGCAAGGAGCACAAACTGGATTTTGCGCTGTGGAAGGCGGCCAAGCCCGGGGAGCCGAGCTGGGACAGCCCGTGGGGCAAAGGCCGGCCCGGCTGGCATGTGGAATGCTCGGCCATGGCCCTCCAATTCCTGGGCGAACAGATAGATATCCACGGCGGTGGAGAGGACGTGATCTTCCCCCATCACGAGGATGAGATAGCGCAATCGGAGAGCTATACTGGCAAGGAGCCTTTCGTCAAGTACTGGCTACACAACGGTCTGCTGCGACCCAGCGAGGATCAGGAGAAGATGACCAGGCATCTGGGCAACTTCATCAGTTGTGAGGATGCGCTGGAGAGATACAACCCAGATGCCATCCGCCTCTTTATTCTGTCTTCACACTATCGCAGCCCTATCACCTGGAGTGAGGATGGCATACAGGGGGCTGAGCGGGGCCTGGAGAGGCTTCGGGCGGCGCTCAGGCCGGTATCGAGGGAGACTCCCGGTGGCGGAGAAGAGTTGGTGGCGACGGCGGAGGAGGCACGGCAGAAGTTCATCGAGGCCATGGATGATGACTTCAATACTGCCCGAGCCATTGCCCACCTCTTCGACCTGGGACGGGTCATCAATCAGGCCAAGGATGCTGGCGTGGTATCAGAGGCCTTGGCGGCCGGCCAGGGTGTGTTGCGAGAACTGGCTTCCGTCTTGGGATTGACCCTGGAAGAGCCGAAAGGGCCGGTAGAAGCCGAGCCCTTCATGGAGCTGGCTCGTGGTGTCCGGGAAGATCTACTGGCCGCTGGGAAATCGGAACTGGTCGAGAAAATGGACGTCGAGCTGGTTGGGGAGACGGCAACGGGGACGCAGGCTGAGGCCCTGATCGAGCTGCTGCTCACCGTTCGCGACGATCTACGTGCGGCCAGGGAGTACGAGTTGGCCGACACGATTCGTGAGGGGCTAGCTAGCCTGGGCGTGATCGTAGAAGATGGCTCCGAAGGCAGTATCTGGCGGGTGGGATAGCGATGCCGGCGCAAGCAGTAGTGTGGAGGCAGAGGCCTTGTCGATGGTACAAATGTTGACGCTGCCCGAGGATAATGGTATACTAATGTATTGGGCAGCCGGCGTACTGGCTGCTGACTTTCTGCCCGCAGCGAGGACTGGGGGCATGCCCGAAGAAAGGAGACGTTGATTGCGCAACTACGAATTCGTGTACATCATCAGTCCAGAGGTTGAGGAAGAGGACCTGCAAGGGGTGACTGAGAGAGTCGGCCGGATGATCGCCGATGGAGGTGGTGAGGTCTTGAGGTTGGACTCCTGGGGCAGACGCCGTCTGGCTTACCCCATCCGGAGGTTTCGCGAGGGACACTACATGGTGGCTCAGATCCAGCTTGAAGGGGGCGCAATCTCGCAATTAAGAGCCAGGCTAGCGTTGACGGAGGAGGTGATCCGCTACCTGTTGGTGAGGGCCGAGGAGGTCGCACCGGTGGAAGCCAGGCCCCACGAGGAGCCTCCGCCCGATCAGGAAGAGGTGAAGCCCGAAGAGCAGCCTGTGGAAGAGCTAGAAGAGGTAGAGCCTGGCGAGGAACCTCTGCCTGAGGAAGAGGCGGAGGATTCTGAGCAGGGAGAAATAGGAGGTTGACCTTGGCCCAGAGACGAGACCGGAGACCAAGGAGAAGAGGCGGATTCAAGTTTCGGCGCCGGAAGAAGTGCAGTTTCTGCGTGGACAGGATCGATACAGCAGATTACAAAGATGCAGCCTTATTGCGCCAGTACATCACGAATCGGGGTAAGATCAAGCCGCGACGCAAGAGCGGCGTGTGTGCCAAACACCAGCGACGCCTGGCGCTGGCCGTGAAGCGGGCGCGACATATAGCGCTGCTACCGTATACGGCTGAGCACATTCGCGGCAGCTAGACTGTAGGACGTCGATCAGTAGGGCATAGGCGTTCCCTGTCCTTTGCCCTATCCTTGTTGTTGGCTTCTGGGTGCACAGCCGTGGCGGGTCGCAGCCTGCCTGGTGTTGTGCATCTACATACGCCCCCACTGAAGGGTCGGCAAAGCTGGAGGGACGTCCAGGGGGCGAGCGGAGGATTTGATGGCCAAGAGAAGGGTGAAGAAAGAGATTCCTCTTACTAGGAAACAGCGATCTCGCCGTGAGAAGGAGCGGCGGCAGCGACTGATGCTGATCGGTATCGCCGCTGTTGTGGCCTTTGTGATCGTGGCAATCTTGGCCTACGGCGCGTACACGGAGTTGGTCGTCAAGCCCTCGGGGCCGGTGGCAGTCGTTAACGACGTACCTATCTCCACCAGCACCTATCAAAAGAGGGTCCGGCTCCAGCGCACGGAAATCGATACCGCAATCCAGCAGGCGCAACTCCAGATTTCCACGTTTGACCCTGAGTCGGACCAGGCGGCCACCAACTACTGGGAGCAGCAATTGACCACACTCTCGAGCCTGAGGGCTCAACTCGACACCGAGGCCTTCCTGGATGATCTGATAGAGGAGGAGCTTATCCGACAGGCCGCTGAGGAGATGGGCGTTGTAGTGTCGGATGAGGAGATAGATCGTCGGATCGAAGAGTCCTTTGGTTACTATCGAGACGAGGCCGGCGATATGACTGCGACTCCCGGCGAGTCTATAACCACAACCACTGAGATATCGCCGACTGTGACACCGAGCGGCATAGCCGAGGCCGAGTTCGATGAGGTCTACAAAGAGTATCTGAGAAGCGTGCAAGAGAGGGCCGGAATGTCCGAGGAGGAGTTGCGGGAGATTGTCGAAGCAGAGCTCCTGAGCCAGAAGATGGGGGAGATCGTCACGGAGGCGGTGCCCACCACTGAGCCTCACGCACGCGCTCGGCACATTCTGGTTGAGAGCAAGGCCGAGGCTGAGGTGGTGCTGAAGAGGTTGCGGGAGGGGGAGGATTTCGCGGCCCTCGCCGAGGAACTGTCTAAGGATCCGGGCAGCGCGCAACAGGGTGGGGACTTGGGCTGGTTTGCCAGGGGCGAGATGGTCCCGGAATTCGACGAGGTAGCTTTCAGTCTCGAACCCGGCGAGCTTAGCGACGTAGTGGTAACGGAGTACGGGTTCCACATCCTATTGGTTGAGGAGCGAGACGAAGACAGGGAGCTGGATCCTGCCGTGCTGTATGAGCGGAGGAGGGACGCCTTCGCCGCCTGGCTCTTCGATCTGCGGGAAAGCGCGACCATCGAATCATACTGGTCGGAAGGCAGTGTGCCACCGCAGTAGTGGGATGATGCGCTAGTTCAGATTCTTGGAGGCCATCCTCTGGTCTTCACCTCCGAGGGTGGCCGGTTTGACAGGGGCGTGGCCCGCAAATAGCAATCTTGAGGGCTACCGTGGTTTCTTGCGGTAGTCCTTTCTTCTTCAGGGGTGGGTGATGCAGGCCAGCGGATGCCGCGTGCCTACCAGCATCGGCCGTCTGGTTGGGGAAACTTGTGCGCGGTGGTCGCGGGGAGGAATCGAGCCCCGCTGGTCTATCGGGACCGAAAGAGAGTGGCGTAGAAGAATCGGGTGCGGCCGTCGCCTTCAAGGGATGAGAAGTGCTGCCTCTCTATAGCATCGAAGTGTGGGGAGAAGATATCGAGAATCTCCTCGTCGGAGAGGTGGTTCCAGGCGGGTCCGTTCTTGTCGCTGAAGCAAATCATGAAGTAGTGTCTACTCTCTTCAATACACGCAGGATGCCCTGGATGAAGCGGTCCCTGTCTGGGCGCCGTATGTGGTGGAAGCAACCCATGTCGAAGATGAAATCGAATTCATCAGGCTCGAAGGGCAGGTCGAGCGCGCTGCCGGCCCAGAATCGGACGTTGACGCCGGCCGCTCGGGCCTGTCCCTGCGCGTGAGCCACAGCGGTCTTTGAGATGTCTATTCCTGTGGTCTGAAACCCGGCGCTGGCCAAGTAGATAGTGTTGGTGCCCAGGCCACAGCACAAGTCCAGCGCCTTGCCTTCTGGCATCACCTTTCGGCTCTGGATGAGCTCGACCAGAACGGGGCGCGGCTCCCCCAGCTCCCAAGGGAGGGACTCTGGGTCATGCTTCTTATAGATCTCTTCCCAGCTTTCGTATTCGCCCACGCGGCCTCCTGGGGTAGCTATACACAGCCTGCGGGTAGTGGCGGCTGCTAGCTTGATGGGGCCCAGATCTCTACTCAGGTGGTTCGAGGTGAATCACAACTCGCCTCAACGGGGGAATCTCGTCCAGCAAATGGACTTCTAGCCGCTCGCTTAGATCATGAGCCTCTTGAATGGAGAGTTGAGGGCTAAGGGAGCAGTGGAGAGAGGCCGCCCAGCTTTCGTCTTCTTGCCAGATGGCCACGTGGTGACAGGCGCCATCACCTACGAAACTGTCTACAAGAGACACAATCTTCGCCTCCATCTCGGCGTGGGCCTCTCCGCCCAGCGGCGTCGCTGACCCTTTCGCATCACCCACGGGCTCGATGTGCGCCACCACCTCACAGATGTCAGGTCGAGCCTCCTTGACCTGGGTCTCGAGACGGGTGGCCAGATCGTGGGCTTCTTCGAGGGAAGCGTCCCTGCTCACTTCCAGGTGCAGTTCCACATGCTCACCCTCGGCCGTTGGCCAGGCCCAGATGCTATGGGCACTGGCGCCCAGGTCATGCGCGTTGCTCCTAACCTGAGCGACGAGATCAGGGCTGGCGTCACGCGGTTCGTAATGAACGACCACGTCGGCGCGAGGGACCAGGTTTTGGACTACTTCTTCGACTCTAGCGGTTATCTCGTGGGCCCGTTCGAAGGAGGTATCTCCGTCTATCTCCAGAAAGATGTCCATGAAGCTCCCGGCACCAGCACGGCGCACACGGACTTGTTGGCAGGCGCTTACACCCTCAAGCTGCTCCACCTGCTCACAGATCTGCTCCGCGACGCCAGGCGGCGCGGTGTCGAGGAGCACGTCCACGGACCGTTTGCCGAGCTGGAGGCTGACGTAGATGACAAGGACGGCCACCCCCAGGGCGGCGACAGCGTCCGCGTTGGCCAACGCCGTGAGGCCGCCGACCCATTCGCTGATCTTGACCAGGAACAGTCCAACCATGACCACCGCTGAACTCCAGATGTCGGTGCTGAAGTGCAAGGCGTCGGCTTCCAGGGCTTGGCTATCGTGCTTCTCGGCCACCCGGCGCAATGCTTTCGAGCGGTTAATATCAACGATGATGGAAAGCGCAACCACGCCGAAGGCCCATAGATTGGCGTCGATGTGTACCTCTTTGAAGAACAGGCGGTTGATAGCCTCATAGATGATCCAGACACAGGTGATGAGCAGGAGCAGAGTTTCCACCAAGGCGGAGAGGTTCTCCACCTTGCCGTGGCCATAGGGATGCCTTTCGTCGGCAGGCTTGTCGGAGATCCGCACGGCACCATAGGTGATCACGGCGGCGATCAAATCAAGGCCGGAGTGCGCAGCCTCAGCCAGGATGCCCAGGCTTCCGGTCCAGACACCTATGCCTGTTTTGGTGACTGTGAGAAGGACGGCGGCGAGCACCGACCGTAAGGCCACAGACGTCTTCTCATCTCTAGCCTTCTCCTCTGTCGCCAGTGCGTTCATACTTGTAAGTTTACTCAATTCCTTCGAAGTGTGAAAGCCAAGCCCTGCTGGAGCACGGTAAGCGCGACCGTAGCACCAGCCTACATGGCCTCGCCGGAGGCACTTTGGGGCACGACACGGTGCCCTACCTGATGATGATGAGAACCATCAGGAACATGATCAGTGCGAAGCCCATGCCCGCAAAGAAAGCGCCAGGGGGTCCCGCCATGGCATAGAACACGCCCATGGTGAGGGGTCCCAACGTCTGGCCCAGTCTCAAGACCATGCCATTGATGGACATGAGGGCGCCGCGCTGCTGCATGGGGGCCAGGCCCGCCAGGAGTGCCGTGAGAGTGGGCATGTTGATACCTTGAGCCACCCCGAAGAGGGTGGTGGGAATCAGGAACAGCCACAGGTTGGGCACGAAGGGGATAACCACCAGAGCCACAGCGTACAGCAAACACGCCAACGTGATCAAGGTGCGCTCCGGATAGACCGCAGCAATTCTCCCCAACTGGGAGGAGGTCAACGCGGTGGCAACAGACGAAGCTGACATGATCAGGCCAATGATGAATGGGGAGATGGCGAAGGATGCATCAAGTAGCAGCGGGAAGTAGGTCAGGAACGATCCATAGAGGATGATGAAGGTGAGTGTGCTGACGCAGAAAAGGCCGAGAACCTGCCGGGTAGATATGATACTCCAGGCGTCTCTCAGGTACTGCTTGAAATGTTGCGGGTTCTTCGGTTCGGGGTTCTTCAGAGAGAAGAGAACGGCCAGTCCCACGGGAATGGCTGCCAGGGGAAGGATGAAGGGATAGTACCAGCCGAAGGTCGCCAGAGCGCCGCCAATGGCTGGATAACTCGCGGTGCCCAGGCTGAGGATGCTGGAGTTGCAGCCCATGGCCGCTGTGAGCTCTGTGCCCGAATAGAGATCGCCGAGAATGGTGATGTTGATGGCGCCAAGGCCGGCTGCAGCTGCCCCTTGAAAGAAGCGCAGCAGCAATAAGAGGGGGAAGTCGCGCACCAGGGCGCACGCCCCTCCGGCTATGGCGAAGATCATCAATGCTGGAACGAGAATCTTCTTTCTGCCATACTGATCAGCGAGGACGCCGAATACGGGGGTTAGAAGCACCCCGGGCAAGGTGAAGGCGATGATCAGGTATCCAACAGCCTGGGGCGAAATGCCCAGTTCATTCACTATCTTGGGAAATGCCGGGGTTATGCTGGAGACTCCCAGCACCGCCATCAGTGTGACACCGAAAACTATCTGCAGGTTCGTATCGCGATAGACTGGCCTGACGCTGTGGCCTGGACTGGCTTCTTCCACGTTTTCTCTCACGTCAGCTTTCCGGGGACGTCCCGATTGGTGCGCGAACCTATGACCCTTCCTGTAGCCTGGCGATGAAGTCCTCACGCACTGGATGGAAGATGTCGAGCATCACGAACGGCTGATCGCCGAGGCAAGTGTCACCGTGGGGCACGTTGGCGGGGATACAGTAGAAATCTCCCTTCTGCGCGACGCGCTCCTCGTCGCCGATTTTGAGCCTCGCCTTGCCGGCGTACACCATGCCAATCTGCTCATGGGGATGGGAATGGGTGGGCACGGTGTGACCGGGGAGGGTGGCGTTGAGGGCCATCATCATCTGTTCGCCGTGGAGGCCGGTGAGGATTGTGGTCTCCAAGCCCGGCATCTGCACCATTTTGGGTGCCCGAGCGGGATCGATGAAATATCGCGTCCTCTCCTGGCCAGACATGTTCATCTCCTTCAGTCTCAACGTCTATCAGAACAAAGGCTTCGGCATGACTGTGGTCCTTGCCGAAGCCAGAGGCGTGCCCCAAGGTACGTGTGCACCTTGATTATAGTCCATACACCTGTGGAGGCGCAAGGTACTGAGGAAACCTGTCCATCAAGGCCAGGCGGAGGAGGTAGCAGAAGTGGCACTCGTCTATGTACTCGTCCTCGTGTTCGACATCGTGTTCTTCAGCCAGGCGAGCAGGCCCTCCGTCGAGTAGGGGGCCGCAGATGGGATGGGATTCTGGGTCATAGTTGGCGATGAGGGTTGATAGAGGGGTCTGCCACATGTTGCCCATACTCAGGCCCTGGCAGACGTGGACGTGGCCGTAGGGATCCAGATGCACTCTGCCCGGGTCTCTCAGGTCTTCGTAGGGACACTCGGTGAGTTCGTCCCACGGCCTTGTGGGCAGTCCTTCCACGAGCTTCTCGACAGCCCTTCCCCTGAACATGGCACCGCCCCCGATGACCGGTGCACCCTTGTCTTGGTCTCTGTCCGTGCCCGTCTCGATGGTGGGCTCGTCGATGCAAATGGAGTCTGAGGGCATGCCCAGCCCCTTGGCCGCCGCCAAGGCCAGCTGGGCGGGGGTCACTTCTACGTCACCGTGGTGAAAGGCATCATCACTGACGCTGAGGTCCGCAAGTTGTTGATCAACGAGTGGTCGGAGCCACAACTCGGCATCTTCTTCGGTCGTGGCCCAGTAGGAGTTGGTCACTACGCCGGTCTCGAAACCTTTCTCCCGGGCGATTCTGAGGCCCTCGACCATCAGAGGGTAGTAGAGAAAGGGCTCACCTCCCTCGAAGTACACCATAGTGACGGTCCCAATCTTGGCCGCCTCGTCGAGGACCTGCTTGACTTGACTCAGAGTGAAGGTGCCCTCGGAGTTGGGGCCGCAGTACAGGAAACAATGATCGCACTCGAAATTGCAGGCGTAGGTGAGAAGAAAGTGGATTCCCGTCAGCATTGTGCACCTCCATACCACGGTACTTGCTGTGGCACGTTATGCTGGCAACCGCGAGAAGAAGTCCTCCAGCGCCTCGTTGAACTGTTGAGGCTTCTCCAGGTTCGAGGCGTGCATAGCCTGATCTATGGTCACGATGGATGAGTCCTTGATGAGTTCGTGCATCTTCTCCGCATGGACGAACACAGCTTTCCTCTCCCGTTCTCCCACGATGATGAGGGTGGGGACCGTAATCCTGCTCAAGTCCAGCAAGCCGAAATCGTAGATGGCATCGGTAAGTTTGAGGAGTTCTGCCTTGCTGAACTTCAGATGCTCCTCAATGAGGTACTCTTTCACCTCCGGCTGGATATCCTTGAAGAAGGAAAAGGCAAAGGCGGCGTATCGCTCCCGGCTGAGCAGCCTGATGAGAAGCTTGACGGCGAACTTGGGGAAGAGGGTCTTCTGGAGCTTGTCGCTCCAGATCAGTGCCGAAGAGGCGGCCGTGTCAGCGAGGACGAGGGCTTGAAGGTCGCTGG
>CAZNMJ010000025.1:0-22523 GCA_964573815.1 uncultured Anaerolineales bacterium | reverse complement strand
TGCTCGTGTGGCCAAGCAGCTTCTGTACATTAATAAGATCGGCATTGCGATCCAACATGTGGGTGGCAAACGAATGACGCAAAGTGTGAGGCGTGATGTCCGGAGGCAGACCGGCCTTCTCCACGTACTCCTTGAAGATGAGCCACAATCCCTGGCGAGTGAGGGGCTGGCCTCTCATATTCAAGAACAAAGTCTTCTCGTCGGCATCTCGCACAGAATGCGCCCGTTCCCTCTCCAGGTAGTCACGCACTGACGCAACCGCTTGAGGATGTATGGGGATCACACGCTCCTTGGCCCCTTTGCCCCAGCAGCGAACGGAGGCCGACGCCAGGTTCACGTCGTCGACCCTGAGGGAGATGAGCTCGCTGACTCTCATACCCGTGGCATAGAGGAGCTCCAGAATCGCCCGGTCGCGTATCCCCTTGGGCGTGGATAGCTTGGCAGGCTCAGCCAACAGCCTGTCTACCTCCTCCACGGACATAGGCTTGGGCAAATGCTTCTTGACCCTGACGGAATCCAAAGTGGCCGTAGGATCGTCCCTGATGACACCCTCGGCCACCAGAAAATGAAAGAACGACCGTATCGCTGCGACCTTCCGCGCGGTAGTAGCAGCCGCATATTCACGATCGCCCTTTAGATACATGATGTATGAGAGGATATCCTCCTTGTCGACTCTGCCCCAGAAACCCTCGTAGAGCGCACCATGCCGCCTCTGCAAGTACTCCCTGAACTGCACCAGGTCGATGCGATAGGCGGATATGGTATTCTCCGAGCACCCTTTCTCGGCGGAAAGAAATGTCAGGAAATCGTCTATCCTTCCCACGGTACCCTCTCCCTTGGGCTCACCTCCACGGGCAATCACTTCCTGGTGATTGTATCACAACTTTCCATAAAGTCAAAATCTGGTCAGCTCGACAACGGATTGTGGTGCTCGATTGCCCCGAGGTGCACAGCGACGAAGGTCCGCTCTTATAGGATCAGCATCGCGTCTCCGAAGCTATAGAAGCGGTACCTCTCCTCGATAGCCTCTTGATACGCCTTGTCAAGCAACTCCCTGCCAGTGAACGCCGCCACCAGCAGCAAGAGAGTCGAACGAGGCAAATGGAAGTTGGTGACCATAGCATCAACGGCCCGGACCGAATAGCCAGGATACATGAAGAGGTCCGTCCATCCATCGTATGGAGCAATGACCTCTGCTTCGCCCTCAGACATGTGGGCCGCAGCTGTCTCCAAGGCCCGGACGACGGTGGTGCCACAGGCTGTTACGCGTCCACCGGCAACTCGGGCACGATTAACCGCTGCGGCTGCCTCCTCAGTGATATGGCAGTACTCAGAGTGCATCTGGTGCTCCTCAACCTCTTCCACCCGGACCGGCCGAAATGTGGCCGGGCCGATGTGCAGAGTGATGAACGCAAAATCCATCCCTCTGTCCTGGAGATCCGACATGAGCTCAGGAGTGAAATGCAGGCCGGCTGTGGGAGCGGCCACGGAGCCGTCTCTGTCAGCGTATATCGTCTGGTAACGCTCGGGATCCTCAAGATCGCTATGGATGTAGGGCGGTAGAGGCACGCATCCCAGCCATTCGAGGAGAGGTTCGATGTCCCGCTCGAACCTAACCAGCCGAGTGCCAGCGTGAGTGCGTCCGAGCACCTCCGCGCGCAGGGTCGTCTCTGAACCTCCTCCATCGATGCCAGAGAACTCCACCTGCCCGCCCACCGGCACTCGCCGTCCCCTCGTCAGCGCCTCCCAGAGGTTCTCACCTCGCTTCACGGTCAGCAGCAACTCCACCTTGCCGCCGCTCGGGACCTTGCGGCCCAGCAGTCGGGCCGGGATAACTCGACTGTCGTTGCAGACCAGGAGGTCGCCGGAGTGCAAGTAGTGCCCCAAGTCGCGGAACTGTGTATGTCTGATGCTGCCATCCTGCCGATCCAGTACCATCAGACGCGACGCATGGCGCGGCGAAACTGGGGTCTGCGCAATGAGACCCGGAGGCAGGTGATAGTCAAATTCGGCGGTCTTCACTTTCTCAAGAGCCAGAGTACGAGGTTCAAGACGATGGTAGCCAGGATGCTGAGCACTATACTGGTCACGATGGGGAAGAAGCAGGACACGTTGCCCCACCTGAGGTTGATGTCGCCAGGCAGCTGGCCCACCCAAGGAATCCTACCGAGCAAGATCAGAAGGAAGCCCAAGATCAGCAGGACAACACCCAACATCAGCAGTAGCCTACCCAGCGTCTCCATCGCACTATACTCTAGCCAGTCCATCCCTTTCGCCGATAGATAAACAGGAAGCCATGGAGCGAAGGATCATCGATCCAAGACACATCCATGCGCAGGTAGGAATCGAAGCCATCCAGGAAGGGCGCCGAAGCAATGATCAGGTCCGGGCGTCGCCACATGATGTAGTCGAAATCGAACTTCTCATGGCCTGGGACGCCCTCTCCCATGTCTTCAACCTCTAGATGCGCGGTGTGCACGTCGTTGACCCCGAACATATCCAAGGTTCGGAGCCCCGAGTGGTAGGGTATCTGCCCCGCTGCGTCCACGGCTATGAAGGTATCCGCGGGCACGCTATCACGCAGCCATTTGCCCATAGCCACTCGCGCATGAGTGGCTCTGGCCGCTTGGAAACGAACGACGAACAACTCATGCTCTCCTTTGAGAGACGAAAAGTTGAACAGAGCCAGTGGTGCCAGCGCCAGAACCACCAGCCCAGCACCTCGCAAGGCGACTACAAGACTCGCAGACTCCGTGGCTCGGCGTGTATACCTCACCAAGCTCTCGTACGCTTCCACGGCGCCAGTCGCCACTAGAATGTATACCGCAGGCAGTATGGGCACAAAGAACCGGCCGACTGACCAGTCTCCCCCAACG
This sequence comes from uncultured Anaerolineales bacterium, assembly GCA_964573815.1. Classification (GTDB taxonomy): domain Bacteria; phylum Chloroflexota; class Anaerolineae; order UBA7937; family B3-Chlor; genus CAYGAW01. Next base: position 19,647 of record CAZNMJ010000025.1, on the reverse strand, counting down.
AACACGATGTAGCCTGCGTAGATCGCCACAAGTGCGAGAAGCAACGTGAGCCAGAAGCTGAACTTCCTCTTCACCACGGGGATGAGGACCAGCAAGGCCGTCAGCCAGCCTATATGGAGGCCGGCGAAGGTACCCAGATGCCGCAATCCCCGCTGGTATTGAGCTCCGCTATCCCTGACAGTGACCTTGGCATAGAAAGTGTTGGGCAACAGGAAGCCGTAGTAGTAGTAACGCCATAAGAAGAACGGTAGGTATATAGCCGCGAAGGTCCCCACCCGGGCCACATCGGCTGCAGTGATGAGCCGCCTCTGCAACGCCAGACGCGCGAGAGCCTGATGGATCACGATGACCACCAAAACAAGCAGACCCTCAGGACGGGTCATGGCGGCCAAGCCCAATACGGCGCCGGACAGGAAGCCGGGCTTGTCGTTCTTCCATTCCCAGACATAGAGCGTGATTGCGGCCAGTATCAGGAAAGCGAACATGGAAGTCTCCATGCCACTGACCGCCCACAACGCAAAGGACCCGTCAGCAGCCAGACAGAGCATGGCTATGATCGGTACGGCGGAGTCCCTCAACGAAATGACTCTGCAGCACACGTAGACTAGGCCGACGGTGGCTAGACTGAATAGAGCGCCCAGCACGATGGCTGCCTGAGATGGGTCGAATCCTAGGCGCATGAAGAAGGCCAGCAAGACTGTCCATAGGAAGTTCGTGTATCCCTCGACTCGCTCACCAGGATTGAACACCAAACCCCGCCCTGCCAAGAGGTTCTGAGCATAGCGAAACGAGATGTAGGCGTCATCCACGGCATCAGCGCCCAACTCGCGATAGTAGAACGCCTCGTGTGCTAATAGGATGAGGCAAGCGATGAGAAGGTAAGTCAGGGGATGCGTCATCACCCTCCTTGCCCGGGCTGTGACACTGCTAGGCATTCCCTGCTCCAGAGGTCGAGCGGGAGATGTCATCGCTTGCATATCTCTCCCACTCGCTGTAGATACAGCCGCAGTATTGCTGGCGATACAGTTCGTGCTCCCGAGTCAGACGTCCCCTCTCAGACCAGCCTCGGCGGAAATTCTCAAAGTAGAACCCCACCCCGTGCTCGTCGGCGACTCGCTCGCCTATCTCACGCACCATATCCTGATTCTGGTGCGGGCTGATGAGCAGGCTGGTAGTGATGGCGTCGAATGCCTCCTGGGCAGCCACCCTCGCAGCGCGTGTCAATCGCATTTCATAGCAGAGCCGACACCGGTCGCCGGATGCCTCGTGACCCGCCACCAACCGGAAGAACAGGGGCATCTGGTACCCGTGGTCCTGGATAAGAGGCAGACCGACGGAGTCTGCGTATGCCTCGAAGCTGGCTAGCCGCTTCTGATGCTCGGCAAAGGGGTGGATGTTGGGGTTATACCAGAAACCGGTGACCTCAAAGCCCTCTTCCCGCAAGCGATTGATGACGTAAGTGGAGCAAGGCCCGCAGCAGGCGTGCAACAAGATACTCTCGTCCTCTCCACGCCTGCACTCCTCCGCTACTTCCGGCTTGTCAGGCAACTCGACCGCATAGGGAAGTTGAATGGTCAGCGGGCTTTCGCTCAGCAAAGCTGCCCTACCCTGGACCACCATGCGTCGCGCCTTGGCCGCCGAACAGGGAGAGAGTTCCCTACCGCGGCTGTCCAATACGCGTGCTCTACCCATCGCCAGTTCCTGCGTGGTTCACAACAATCGCGGCTGCGGAGGCTCCTTGTCGTAGGGAATCCCCAAGTGACCGTAGGCGAGCTTTGTAGCCACACGACCGCGCGGAGTACGATCTATGAAGCCCAGTTGCAGCAAATAGGGCTCGTAGACATCCATGATTGTGTCAGCTTCCTCGCTGATGCAGGCAGCGATGGTGTCAACGCCTACCGGTCCACCATTGAACTTGACGATGATGGCTTCGATAACCCGCCGATCTATGTCATCCAGGCCCAGATCATCCACCTCGAGCATGCTCAGCGCCTGGCGGGCTACCTCTCCGGTGATGACTCCGTCAGCCCGCACCTGAGCATAATCGCGCACGCGCTTTAGAAACCGGTTGGCCACGCGTGGGGTCCCTCGAGCACGCTTGGCAATCTCCTCAACTCCACCGTCGTCTATTTCCACCCCCAGTAGCCCGGCAGAACGCTCTACAATGCGTTTCATGGCCCCTTCGCCATAGAAATCGAGCCGGTGCAAGACGCCAAAGCGTTCGCGTAATGGCGCGGTCAACAGGGCAATGCGCGTGGTTGCACCCACGACCGTGAAGCGAGGTAGTGGTAGATGTATGGTCTTGGCGCTCGGCCCCTTGCCGATGACGATGTCCAGGGCATAGTCTTCCATCGCCGGATACAGCCGTTCCTCGACCGGCCGACTGAGCCGGTGCACCTCGTCTATGAAGAGGATGTCTTGCTCCCCCAGATTGGTGATGATCGCTGCCAGATCTCCGGCCCGCTCGATAGCCGGCCCCGAAGTGACGGTGATCTTCACCCTCATCTCGTGCGCCAGAATGTGGGCCAAGGTGGTCTTGCCAAGGCCTGGGGGCCCGTGGAATAGGACGTGATCCAGCGCTTCTCCTCTGCCCTTTGCCGCCTCCAGGAGGATGCGAAGGTTCTCCTTAAGCTTCTGCTGCCCGATGAACTCATCCAGGCTGCCCGGCCGCAGGCTAGAGTCGTGCACTCTATCTTCTCCTCTCACCTTGGCCGAGACTACTCTCTCCTCAGACACCTTGGCCTCCCGGCAGCCGCCCCGCCATAACGCTACCATAGTATAGCCGAGCTGACGTGAATGGTAAAGCAGTGCATTGAGTAAACGGAAAAGATAGATTCTGGTAGCTTTCGAGACAATGCATGAGATTCTGAGCGAAAGAACGCGCTGAAGCTCATTGACATGCTCGGAAAAATCCAGTATATAGTAAGAGCCAATTTCGCACTGGCTGCCCACGCCGCGGCATGTCCTCGCGGGGCGAAGTGAGCAATGAGTGGCCGAGTACGTTAGGAAGCGGAGGACGCCTTGACAGACGACAAGTGGGACAACGTGAGGACCAAGCTTGAGGCCGAACAGGAAGAAACCCTGGCCGAGATCTCGCGTTTGAGTGCGGTGTTGAAATCCGAGCTGGAAGCCGATCTTGAGGACGGAGATCCCGACCTCTATGAGCGAGAGAAGACGCTGGCCCTCCTGCGCAACCTGGAAGACAAGCGGTACTCCCTCTCTCAGGCCCTGGCGTCATTGGAGGATGGAACCTATGGCACTTGCGAGAATTGCGGCAGAGAGATCAGTCGTGAGCGCCTGGAGGCCTTGCCCTATGCAACCCTGTGCCTACAGTGCAAGGCCTTGTTAGAGAGAGGGATCATCGTCAGGCCAACCGAACCATCATCCCTCTGAGGCTGGCCAGATTATCTTGCCCTCCTTCACGTCCCACAGACCCTTGGGCGTCAGGCGCACCCAAGGCAACGTGGAAAAGGTGAGGAAGCCAAGGGTGAAGATGGGGTTCTGCAGCGAGCATCCCATGCGCCTCAAGATCCTCTTAACGTTACGTATCTGATCAGCAAGATCCTCCAACGGAGCATCCGACATCAAGCCGCCAATGGGTAAGGGTATCTCCGCCAGCACTGCTCCATCATGCGCCAGCACTATCCCCCCGCGCGACTCCTGCATACGCCGCAACGCAAGCACCATGTCGCTCTCCTGACAACCGATGACCAGGGGACGGTGGGGTTCGTGGGCCAAGCTGGAGGCCAGACCTCCGACTTTGGCACCGAATCCACTCACGAACGCCGTCAGGAAGCCCGGCAGCTCTGCGTTCAGCACAGCAGCCTTCAGCACATCCTGATCCGGTGGCAACTGGACTTGGCCATCCTTCACCGGCAATGTGAGATCCTGGCGCCTGGTGATCGTCTTGTCTACTATGGTGATCACTGGCAGCGTGAGCGCCACGTCTGACACATCGCTCGCCACCTCGAAACTGGTCTCGTCGACGGTGCGAGGCAGTTGGCGATGCGGGAGCCAGGCGATTCGCAACGCCTCCGCAGGGACGGATGGGATGTCTACGACCGGCTCGCCCTCGCGGGCTGCGATTTCACCATCGGCGATGACGACTCTGGGCTTCACGTCGTCCAAATGGTCCACTACCAGAATATCAGCGACCCTGCCGGGTGCTATGCCCCCCAACTCAGTGTCCAGGCCCAAGTATGTGGCCGGGTTGAGGGTAGCCATTTGGATGGCCGTCAGCGGCGGCACCCCCTGCTGAATGGCCGCGGTAACCAGGCCGTCCATGTAACCCGCCTCCAGTATGGCCGGAGGATCCATCCAGTCGGGTGTGAGCATCACTCTGCGTGTGTCTACCGCCGCCTCACCGACCACCAACTCTGCCAACGACTCAAGGTCGCCCCGGATGGACCCGTGCCGCAACATCACATAGAGGCCCAGACGCAGTCGCTCCCTAGCCTCTCGCGCATTGATGGCCTCGTGGCACGATGTGAGCCCTGCCGCTGCCAACGCATCCAGCTTCTGATAGGAGGCACCGGTGGTGTGCCCCTCTATCCGCTGTTCGTGGCGCTGAGCCAGCCCGAACTTGGTGAGCAGATCGGCGTCGCATGAAACAATCCTCACCCAAGGAGTGACCTCACTGATCGCCCTCATCTCCGGTCGCAACAGACACGATTCCACGTCGGACTGAGAGAGTATGGGCTCGCCCTCCACCTGCGGAAGCGGGGGCGTGGCCACAGGAACGCTGAAGTAGAACTTGACGGGTAGACCCCGCGTCATTGCGACTAGCATCTCCAACCCTGCCAGTCCCAACGCCCCTACCGCCTCGTGCGGATCCGCCATGACGGCAGTTGTGCCGCTGGCCAGGAAATGGGGGGTCAGAGACAAGGGGTTGGCAAAGAAATCTACGTGAGCGTGGGGATCGATGAAGCCGGGGATGAGGTAAGCTCCCTGGGCATCGATGACCTGCTCCCCAGGCCGAGCATTCCCTGTCTGAGGACCGACATAGGCAATGTGCCTTCCACTGATGGCGACATCGTGCTTCTCCAACAGCTCACCCGAGTAGACGTTCACGACCTTGCCGTTGCGAACGTAAAGGTCCGCCTCTCGTCGCCCGAGAGCGACCTCTATCAATGATCTAAGGCTTCGCAGGGCGTCCTCCTCAACACCTGTCACTGTGGTAACCCTAGCACGCGGGCGGCGTTGCCTCCTAGAATGGAGTCCTTGCTCTCTTCAGTGATGTCCAGGCTCCGTACCGTGGCGATGTTTCCCTTGATATCCGTCACCGCCGGCCAATCGGAGCCGAAGATTATCTTGCCGGCGTTTCTCTCGAGGTTGGGAAAGTAGATGGGGAGCTTCTGTGGTGGTAGCCCTGTTATTTCCATGTAGATGTTGGGATGAAGCTGAGCGAGGAAGAAAGCGGCGTCGTACCAGAAGCCTCGTCCGCTATGGGCCATAATGATCGTGAGCTCGGGGAAATCGACGACCACATCGTCCAGATACAGCGGATCACCATACTTCAGGCGAGCACCCCGGAACACCGAGGAGCCAGTGTGAAGCATGATCGGCACTCCCAGTCGCTGAGCTTCGGCGTACAGCGGATACAGTCTCACGTTGTTGGCATAGAAGTGCTGATAGGTAGGATAGAGCTTCAAGCCACGGAAACCCAAATCGCTCACACATCGCTGGAGTTCGCTCACCAAATCAGCTGTGACAAAAGGATTCACGTTGGCAAACGGGATCAATCGGTCGCTGTCCTGACAGAATTCGGCCACCCGCTCATTGGGGCTGGTGCCAGTGCTGAGCGGATTGGTCTCGGCCAGGGCCACCGCGTAGTCTATTCCCTGCTCGTCAAGATATTCCAGCATCGCTTGTGGACTGCTCAGGACGTTCCTCAGGTGCGCCAGGGTGTCCTCGCCCGCATAGACCCGAAGCCAGTTGAGGAACCAGTCGCTGTACTCATCAGCAGTCGTCACGTGGAAGTGGAAATCGATGACAGGAGTACTCACAGCCACGGCTGCACACGCTCCAAGCTCTGCGACAGATGCGCCTCGGTGTTTACCTCAAGAATGAGAACCTTGTCGTACCGCCGCGTCTTCAAGGTGTCCATGAGGGTCACATAGTCCACGGAACCGTCGCCCAGTGGCAAATGATCTCGCACGCCTGGCCCACCTTTCCCACCGCGAACGGCGTCGTGGAGATGAATCTCTCCGATCCTGTCCCAATGCTCACTGAGGAAGGTCAGAGGATCACCGCCCTGTACGGTCAAGTGACCTACGTCCAAACAGATACTCATCCCCTGCTCATCTATCAGAGGCACGATGTAGTCGAAGGGTAACCGCTCCAGGTTCTCCACACACACCTTGGCAGGAGTCACGAAGGCAGCAAGCTCCTCGAGAGTGCGCGCCGCTCGACGCAGAATCTCATCCATCAGGAGCTGCTTCTCCTCCGCAGCCATCTGTTGAACCGAAGCGAGCACTGAAGTCCAGAGCCCCCACAGATGTAGGACGTACGATTCGACATCCAGGGCCTGAGTCCACTCCAGGACTTGCCTGACGCTCTGCATAGTCGCCTGACGGACAGGCTCGGCCAAGCTGGCACCGTCCTGCCACAGGAATGGTAAGTGGAGAGTGCATGTGAAGCCCAGCTCTTGCTGCAAAGCTGCCACCTGGTCGTAATACTCACCGGTAAAAACATGTGGGTAGAGTACCGAGAAGTCCCCGTTCAGCTCCACAGCCTGTATCGCATACTGCTCTACCAGAGTGCGCACTGCATCGAGGTGACGGCGTCTCCCGACTTCCGGCTCCACCGCATCAAGGCTCCAGCCAACAAACGCGATCAAAGTAGTACCAATCCTCACTCTCGTCCCCCTGCGCCTACGGAGGTCGCCTAGAACCTGCCCCTGTACTCATCCTCCTTATATCTCTCGGCATTCTTGGCCAGCTTGTCACCGAGGACTGTAGTTATGTCAATATCCAACGAATTGGCAAGACTGAGGACATAGATGAGGACGTCCGCCAACTCTTCGCCCAGCCCCGCTAACTTCTCCTCATCCTCCCGCAGTCGCTGGGACTCCTCTGGCGTCAGCCACTGGAACTCCTCCATGAGCTCTGCGGCCTCAATGGCAATAGACATGCTCAAGTTCTTGGGAGTGTGGAACTGCTCCCAATCGCGCCGGTCCCTGAAGTCCCTCACCAGATCCTTCAGATCTGCCAGCGTGGTGTCCGCGTCATTCATTCTGTTGGCACCAGACAGGCTCCGTGTCGTCGAACACGTTGTCGGTGAGACGTGTCGGGTCGCGACCGTCCGAACCCATGATGTATACCTCCCGGGCCTTGAGGCCGTCACCTCGACCAGTGTAGGCAACGAAGACTATCCACTCTCCGTCAGCCGACCAATGAGGCTGCTCCGCCCCAACGGGGAAAGCGGTCAATCTCCTCGGCTCTGTACCATCGGCCTCCATGACATAGATTTGCTGCCTGCCACCCCGGTCGGAGGTGAAGGCAATCTGATCGTTCCTGGGCGACCAGGCAGGATACCAGTCTTGGGCGGGATCATCGGTGAGACGCGCCGCGCTTCCGTCGTCTACCGAGATACTGAAGACATCCCAGTTGCCGTCTCGCTCTGAGGCAAAGGCCAAAGCCGAGCCATCGGGTGCCCAGCTGGGTTGCTCAACCGAGGATTCCTGCTTCGTCAACTGCGTCTGTCCGCTGCCATCGGCGGTCATAAGATACAGTTGAGCGGGTCCATGACGATCTGAGACGAAGCCGATGGTCTCTCCATCTGGGGCCCAGCGAGCGGAGTAGTCGCCTCCCAGAGCTCTGGTCAGGTTCGTCGCCTCGTTGCTCTCGGGGTCCAGGAGCCAGATGTCCGCCCCGCCTCCGACGGCGGTAGAGGTAAAGAGCATCAGACCAGCGCTGCCACATGACGGCTCGCGGTCCTGTTCGGGACCGTCGGTGAGACGCACCACTTCACGGCCGTCGGTACGCATAGTGTAGATCTCATAGTTCCCGTCACGATCACTGGCAAAGGCAATGCGGCCCATGGGAATCACATCGACGACTGTGACCGGCGAAGTGAGCGTCCTTCCCGCACGACTGTACACCTTCACAGCAAGCTGATGCCGGCCCGGGCCTTGCGGCGACCAGGAATGGGCAACGGACCAAGCCGCCAGGCCTGAGGCACTATCGCTGGTGACCTCTTCGACCAGAGCCCCATCGACCCACAACTCAGACTTGACCAGGTTTCGTCCTGCCACAGAAGCCTGTACGGTGATACTCTCGCCCTCCACTGTGAGAAACCCGTGCGGCGGATAGACGATCTCGGCGCTCGAAACGTCGGGGGAGAGGAGCACCCAGTCCACGAGGAGTAAGCCAAGACCTGCATAGACGAGGACGATCAAGAGGCTCAGCAGTGCCAGAATCCTTATTTCCCGACCAGTCATCTGCCCGTTTGCACGACGCCGTCCGACCGGTGCAACGGCCATATTATATTCGTGTGGCTGAGAAAACACAATCGCAGAGACCCCAACCGTGATCTCTGCGATCGCGAACAACTGTGCGCCTTCTGGTGATGCCCGCTAGGGACCTCTATCCCTTGAAGGTGATCCCATCAACGTTGAGGAGGACCTCCCTGCCCGCCGTCGGCCACTTCTTCCAAAGCCTGATGAAAAGAGTCAGGCTGTCCGATTCAGCCTTGACGTTCATGCAGTAAGAGTCCATCTCCTCGCCCGGGGCCGTGCGCTCGTAGACGGTGTCCCAGGGGATGTCGGTCCAGTCTTCTGCCGCCAGCGCTGACCAGTCCATGCCTCCGTCCTGGTCAATACCCACGTTGGCGGTGTAGCCCCAGCTCTGAGGGTCCGGATCTCCCCGCAGCGACCGCAACATGCCGTGCAGGCAGAGTTCGTACGTGGTACCGGCCTTGACCGACATCGTCTGATAGATGCCGGCTACTCGATCCGGGTCGGAGGGCCCATGGCACACGGTGTTGATCTCTATCAACTGGGAATGCGCACCGTCGTGCACAACGGGTGGCCAAGTGTCGTCATGGAAGCTCGCCGTCATGGCGCCGCCGTTGTCGAACTTGTGCCAGCCGTACGCAACGCCATCCACGTCGAATCCTCCCTCGAAATCGCCATTGGCGACCAGATTGTCCGTCGGACCAGCGATCGAGGGAAGGACGAGGAGGCCTACTACCAAAGCCAACAAAGCCAGAAAGGATCCTATAAGAACTCGGATTCTCATCGCTCCTCCCTCATCATACCTTCGACAATCCCAACGGCCGCGCCTCCGCCGGGAAACTATGGCCAACTGCGCCCTTGGCCACTCGACGTGGCTAGCGACCCGTCAAATGCTGGCTACATCACCTCCTCTCATCTCAACGCTCTCACACGCAGTGCAGATTCCTCGCAGATGACCCGCAAGGGAAACCACACACATCACACTGAGCCTCTGGAATACCCCGGCGAGAGGGGTCACATCATAGTATACCATTTTCTCGCTGTTCCTGCAACTTCATCCACCTCTGAGGCTGAGGTGCTCGTAGGATATCAACCCAACGTGTACTCTCAAAAGACCGGCTTGCAGAGGATCTCATTGATACGCAGATCGAAGAAGTCCTGGGCGTTGGCCGGTCGCATGATCGCAGCCGTGTCTGCACCGCGACCGGTGCCTGCTATGGCAAGCGCTGGCTCGTCGGTACGAACCAATCCCGCGTCGGCGGCCATAATGGTTATCTCACAAGCCACCTTCATACCTTCTCCAAGAATGCGCAGCGTATAAGCTATGATCTCGTCCACCTGGTACGTGTTCAGCTTGCGGCGAATGGCTCGGTTGACACCTCCGAAAGCGTGTTGGCAGGTGAGCAAATGCGCACCCTCCTTCAAGATCGCCCGCTTGTTCTCCTCGGTGAGCTGCTGAGTGTTTGGCTCAGCGAAACCCGCGGAATGTGTGACCACCACTACATGATAGCCCTTGAGGACCTCGGCGGCTCTTCGACCAGTCTCACCTCCTGTGCTAGCAACAACTACCTGACGGATACCGAGCTCTCTTGCGCGCTCGCTGGCGATCCGCAGGGTCTGTTCGGTGTTTTCTTTCCCAGGCCTGCTGAAATACGTGATGCTAGCTGTGCTGTCTGTGACAGACATCATGCCTCCTTTCCAGAACTGTCAATGTCCAACCCCTGTCCCATCGCGGGCAAGAGGGAGTCCTACCTATCCTGGCCTATTCTTGGTGACAGTGACTCGCGGCTCGCGAAGCACGTCAGATTCCCAGCCACTGTAACGTAGCGCGCGAAATCTGTGTCACTGGCGGTGATCAGAGAGCTGAGGTAGACGATAGCATGCGTGCGCGGGAGCCATAGGCAAACGTGTTGTGAAGAAAGACGCGACTACTGGTGGAAGCACACAGCAAACGCCCTGCGGCTCCCCAACTCTTGAGTCAAGCGTATTTCAACCGACTAGCTGAAGCGGTGGGCTATCCTCTACGTGAGCGCCACCTCAGTGTCGCATACCCGGCGCACCCGGCCAGACCGCTCCCAAGAAGCAACAGGCTGGGCACCTCGGGGACGAATTCCCTCTCTACGTGAATCTCGGCGCAAGTCCGGTAGTTGAGACCTGGGCGTTCAACGTCGACCAGGGCACAGTTATACATTTCCGCTACCTCGTATACAGTGTCCAGTACTGTGCAGCGGATTCTGATAGTCACCGTGGTTCCGGCCGTGACGTTGCCCACGTTTACCGTGACCAGTTGCCCGGCCCAACTTCCGGTTCCCTGAGTTGTCGTAACCGAATCGATGCGGAGATGAGGATCGACATCGTCGGTGACCACAACATTGTACCATGTGTCTGGCCCAGCAGTGAAGGTGATCCGGAACACCAACTCGTCGCCGGCGTTCACCAATGCCTTGCTAGCTGTCTTGACTGGGGGTATGCTCTGCTGTTGAGGGTGTGTCTGGGCAGGAGTTGCCCAGGCGCTGGAACTGAGAGAAACCAGGGCCGCAAGCACCAACCCCATCGCCACAAAAGCGAGAAGTCTCCGTCTATGCCGTTCTGTCATCGAATGGTCCTCCCTTCATCAACCGTCTTCCGGGCTCACCTCATTGCTGCGCGGCTTCACGCCTTAGTTGGGTCCAGTCTATCACGAAAGCGTGGAAGAAGTCAAGTTCCCCCGGCATGCTTCGCGATTCAGTTCTGCCTCGGGATTGACTGGACCAAGTCACGCCTCACGAAATGGGAGGTGGCTGCTTGCCTGGGAGCCAACAATGAACGCGAGGTGAAGGGCCGGAACTCCAGTTGCACACCCTGGCTCGTCAGCCCCCTGCTGGGCACCGACCGCTCGAGCGCACGGAACACAAGGGCTTTGTCACCCCGCCACGGCAATGATATAATCTCCCAAACCATCGAGGCAGGAGCTGGCGGTGACGCACGATGCCCATAGGGCCAAGGTGGGGTATTTCTGTTCCTACGTGCCCAAGGAGATCATCTACGCCTTCGACAGAGTACCTGTGCGCGTACTACCCACTGCGGCAAAGGCCTCCGCTGCTGAAGCGTATCTTCCTCGCAATTTCTGCTCACTGGTAAAGACGACCCTTGCCAGCTTCCTGGAGAACGAATCTGACTTGGAAGCGGTGGTACACGCCGATTCTTGCGATGCTCTGCGACGGCTCCACGACGTGTGGCGTCACTACGTCGACATCGAAGCCTTACACCTATTGGATCTCCCGCGGATCAATACGCCCACAGGGCAGGAGTACTTCCGCCATGCACTGCGCCAGCTCGCTGAGGAACTTGAGCAGCGCTATCACCTGCGCCTGACGACGCAGCGCCTGGGGACAGCCATGGAGTGCTACAACGAGCAAAGATCGCTGCTGCAAGAACTGGATGCAGAATGGGTCGAAGGACGGATTCCCTCGGTGGAGTACTACCGCCATTGCAGCGCTGCCATGACTGAAGATCCGCTTCTGGTCAACGCTCAACTCAGGGAGAGACTGGACGAAATCGTACCGAAAGGGCCTCCTGCTCATCACGACTCCTCTATTCTGGTAGCCGGCAGCCTTCTCGTACGCCCGGACTTGGTGGAAGCGATCGAGAATCACGGGGCTCGGGTGGTTGCCGATGACAGTTGCTCCATCGGCAGGGTCGTGACAGGACAGATTCCGCTCTCTGACGACCTGGACGGGATGCTGACAAACATAGCCGTGGCATACCTGGGCAAATCACCATGTCCACGAATGCGTGACTTTCCGAGGCGTCTCGAGCACCTCTCCCAGCTGATCGCGTCTCACGGGGTGCAAGGAGTGATCTGCTCATACTACAAGTTCTGTGACCTGTTCATGTCAGAGTACCCGGTTCTACGCAAGGCCATGCAGGATAGAGGTATACCGGTACTGCTCCTCGAAGACGAGGGCGAAGCTATCCTGAGCGGCCAGCACCGCACTCGTCTGGAGGCGTTCCTGGAGTTGTTGCAGTGACGGAGACCAGAATCCGTGCCGAGCGCGGAGACGAAAGACAGCTGACCGCCGCGATGCTGAGCAGGGTCCTCCGTTCGAGGATGGGTCTAAACCTTCTCAAAGGCTACTGGGGATTCAACTCCCTGAAGGAGCATATCCGGATCGGTGGCGAGTTCGCACTGAGCCTTGCCCAACGAACGTACATCGACCCGGATGCACCAGTGGTGTGGTTCAACGCTCTGTTCCCACCCGAGCTGGTCTGGGGCCTCGGCGTGATCCCCTTCTATCCAGAGATTGTCTCTGGTATGGGAGCAAATGCGGGCCTCGGCCCGTCGTGTCTTGCTCAAGCGAGCGATGCCCACTACCCGATGGACATTTGCACGTTTCACCGTAACGCCGCTGGCCTGGCTCTGCAAGGTGTCTTTCCCAGGGCGGATGCCTACGTCAGCACGTCCAATGTCTGTGATATCGCCGGTCAGATGCTGGCAAGCTTCGCCTACGAGGCTGACAAGGAGTTCTTCCTCATTGATGTACCTGCCAGCTATGACCGAGAGAGCATCGATTACGTTGAGAAACAACTCAAGAACCTCGTGGACCACCTTTCCACGATGACCGGCCTAGACTTCGACATCGAACGGCTCAGGGAGGCCATTCATCTGTCCAACCAGGCCCGAGAATACTACCAACAGGTCAGGAAGCTCAGGAGGGCTGAGCCGGCTCCCTTGCGGGGCTCTTCCCAACTCAACCAGCTAGCGCTCATCGTCACTGCCTTCGGGACGCGCGACGCTGTGGAGTTCTACCGCGCGCTGCGCGACTACACTCAAGATCTCGTATCCCAAGGGGGCAGCGAACAGGCAAACCAGAAATACCGGCTGTATTGGATGCATTTGAAGCCGTACTTCGCCACCCAGCTGATGTCGTGGTTTGAGGATGAACTGGGAGCGGTCATCGCCTTCGAAGAAGCGAGCAATGTGTGGTGGAAGCCGCTCGATGATACGCAGCCACTGCGGGCCATTGCGGAGAAGATGCTCACCGTCTACTCCAACGGACCCCTGGAGCGCAGGCTCCGGACGACTCTGCAGTGTGTCGAGGAGTTCGGGGTCCAAGGTGTAGTACAATTCCACCATTGGGGATGCCGTCAATCCACAGGAGCGCTGCGAGTCATGCGGGACGTACTGAGAAGCAGGGGCATCCCCTTCTTGCAGATAGATGGTGACTGCATCGATGAGACCAATCTACAGCTAGGCCCCCTTCGCACTCGTATCCAAGGCTTTCTGGAGATGCTTTAGCGGGGACTTGGACGCTGAGAAAGACCAACTGGAGGTTGAGGTGATGTATAGCGCTGGAGTTGACGTCGGGGCGGCCTCCGGAGAAGCACTAATCTGGGATGGCAAGGAGATTGTGTCCTACTCCATCGTGCCCACCGGCTTCAACAGTCGCAGGGCCGCGTATCGGGCCATGGAGCAGGCGCTCAAAGGAACGAACATCTCCCAAGAGGACATAGGAGCGATTGTGGCCACCGGCTACGGCAGAATAGCCATCGATTATGCGGACAGCCAGGTAACGGAGATCAGCTGTTACGCCAGGGGAATTAATCAGCTGCATCCAGAGGTGAGAACCGTCATTGACATCGGCGGCCAGGATAGCAAGGCCATCTCGGTGAACAAAGAGGGGCGCGTGGTGGACTTCTTGATGAATGACAAGTGCGCAGCCGGGACAGGGCGCTTCTTGGAGGTCATGGCCAAGGCACTGGAGTTGGAAATTGGCGACTTGGGCGATATCTCGCTGCGTGCCACAGAGCTGCATCAAGTCTCCAGCACCTGCACCGTCTTCGCTGAGTCAGAGGTCGTAACCCTGGTGGCGGAGGGCGTGAATCGGGAAGACATCGTGGCTGGACTGCACGCCGCCATCGCCAAGCGAATAGTGAGTATGGTGAAGAGGGTGGGCCTGTCGCCCCCAGTAGCCATGGCTGGCGGCGTGGCCAAGAACATGGGGGTCGTCAAAGCTATCGAGGAAGAGATCGGCGAGCCTCTTGTGGTGCCACGTGAACCCCAAATCGTGGGCGCTCTGGGCGCGGCCATCCTGGCCATGGAGGACATGCAGGGCGTAGGGCACTGACCCGACGCTGATCAGATCATCGTCAGAAGCAACCAAGCACCCAAAGTGGCGAAGAAGATAGCTGTTAGCAGCTTGACCAACGCAGCATTGCGTCGCAGGAACGTCGCCAACTGCAGTGAAGTAGTGCCGTAGTACACCAGCACGAAGATGACCACCAGGGGCACGATGAACATCAGGTTGTACAGCACCAGGTATGACACGGCGTTGATGCGTAGTTCCGGCACCCCGGTGACGAAGATGATGGTCGGCAGATATACCTGTCCCGTACACGCCAGCTCGAGCAGGGATACGACGAAACCTGTCAGGAAAGCTGCCCAGACATAGTTCCGCACGCTGGCCCCCTCTCTTATCGCCCTCCGCACTCGTTTACGCAGCATGTCGGGCAATCTCAATGCCATGTCCTCAAGTCGTCTTTGCCTGATCCTGTACAGGTCGTAGAGGGCGAGGCCCGCCAGCACCAGGCAGAAGACCCCGGTTGCCAGGTAGATCAAGCGCGAGAGCGCCTCAACAACGGCCAGCGAGTGCACGAACCCCAGCACTCCTACGCCCACCAGGAAATAGGCCAGGAAGACAGCACCGGTAAAAGCGCCTCCAACGAGGAGGATCTCCCGACCCTTTCGCTCCATCGCCGCGAGGTAGGATACGAAGAAGATGATGGTCGTGAAAGCGCAAGGATTGACCCCGTCCAGCAGGCCAGCCCCCAAGACAGCCACAAAGCTGAAGGACTTGAAGCGCTGGATGATTCTGTTAATGGCTGCGGGCGACTCTTCTTCGAGACCTTCCCAAGGAGGAATACAACCCACCTGACTGTGTCTGCTTATCACCTCCTCCAACCCCTCAAGGGTGATCTCGCTTCCAACCAGGTACTCGTTCCCTACAAACACTGCAGGGGTGAGCAAACGCTTCTCCCATGGCACCCCGGTCCGTTCGGACATGGCCTCGTTGAGGGGTGCACAGGTGTCAATGTCGAAAGACCGCACTTCGAGGTTTGGATGCCTCTCTTGCAGGTACGACAGGTCATAGGCTACGCGGTCGCATTCCGCACAGCCGGGGCTGTGGAAGTAGGCAATGTACACGGGCGCGGCCAACTCTCCTCCGACGACCTCACAGACTCCTGCCTCTTCTGGATTGGCAGGGTCTTCGCAGAACGGATCTGTAGAGGACCCTGGCGGTACCTCGGGCGGAGCCCCAGGCGAATCCTCGCTGGGGAAATCGCAGCCCCCTGCCGCTAGGCACTCGTCTACTCGGTCCCGCAGCTCTTCCCGAATCTGCTCCTCTCCGACGAGAACCTGATTGCCAATGAATACTTGCGGGATTGCCATCCCCGACGTCCCGTGCTCCCTCTCCAGGCGGATCATCACCTCGTAATTCTCGAGGGCCCCGATGTCGAAGGTTTTAATGTCCACCTGATCCCCGTACTCCGCTGCCAAGGGGCCGAGGACCTCCTCCTCTACGGCGCGACAGTGGGCGCAATCTTGAGCTTGGAATACGAAGAACCGCGCCACCGGCTCGTCGGCCAGGCCGAGGTCTGGTAGCAATAGAAGGCTAAGCGTAATCAGTGCGGTGAGTACGGGCAACAAACTCTTGCGCATTAGCAGACTCACTGTCGAAGGCGAAGCCTCACATCCGTCGGATTAGTATACGCCTCGAGCATCAGCTTGTCAAGCTTTTCCCCTCCCCCATCCATCGCGGCTATTCCCGATGGCACCCCAAGGTCCTTGCCCAATTCAGGCAAGTAGCCACGCGAGACGGTCCTGCGCAATCTGGCGGTTCGAAGTCACAACGCAGAGCGGCGTCACTATCAAGCTTGGTCAGAACTGGAGTAGTCAGATGCACGACCGATCGTGCTTTGCCCAAGACCTGTGCCAGTGTTATAATGGCCACGCTCGACCGTACACCGGAGACATGAAATGGTTGATAAGCGGATAGTGGAAGAACTCAAAGCCCTCGTCGGCGAGGAAAACGCACTCACATCCCCTGAGGAACTGCTGTGCTACTCGTACGACAGTACAGTGTTGCAGCAGTTGCCAGAGGTAGTCACCCTGCCGCAGAGTACGGAAGAGGTTGCAGACATCGTCAGACTGGCCGACCGAGAAAAGACAGCCATCGTCCCGCGAGGTGCGGGCACCAACCTGGCAGGAGGGACTATCCCCATCCAAGGGGGCATCGTCCTCAGCCTCACCCGCATGACCGAGATACTGGAGATAGAGCCCGTCAACATGGTGGCTGTGGTGCAACCGGGCGTGGTTACCGGCAAACTGCAGGCTGAGGTGGTCAAAGAGGGGCTCTACTATCCACCTGACCCGGCCAGCCTGAAAGTCACCACCATTGGCGGCAACGTAGCCATGAACGCTGGCGGTCCACATGCGCTGAAGTACGGCGTCACCAGCGACTACGTAATGGGCCTGGAGGTCGTCCTGCCCAGCGGGCAAGTGATTCGCACCGGAGGCAAAGCGATCAAGAACGTCACCGGGTACAACTTGACTCAGCTTTTCGTAGGGTCTGAGGGAACTCTAGGAGTGATTACGGAGATCACTCTGCGCCTCATCCCTCAGCCGCAGGCTTCCGGGAGCGTACTGGCTGCCTTCTCAGACCTGGACGACGCTGCCACTCTGGTGAACAGAATCCTTCACGCCGGTGTTACACCCGCCGTGATCGAGATCATGGACAATATGACCATCCAGACAGTGGACGACTACTTGCAGACAGGGCTCCCGCGCGACGCTGCAGCGCTGCTACTCATCCAGGTGGACGGCGTAACCGAGGCTGTGGAGCAGGAACTGGAGGTCGTGTCCGAGCTATGTCACCACAACCGAGCGACGTTGGTCGAGGTGGCCAGGACTCCGGAAGAGGAGGAGGTGCTCTGGAAGGCTCGGCGCTCCATCTCTCCCTCCTTGACCCGCGTGCGGCCCAACAAGCTGGGCGAGGATATCTCCGTGCCCAGAGAGGCCATCCCCGATGTCGTGAGGCGCATCCAGGAAATCTCCTGCCAGCGGGACCTTCCTATCGTGATCTTCGGCCACATCAGCGACGGCAACCTACATCCCAACATCCTATTCGACCAGGCAGACCCGGAGGAGATGGAGCGAGTCGAGGCCGCCTCCGGGGACATCTTCGAGGTAGCCACCGCGGTTGGCGGCACGCTGTCAGGAGAGCACGGCATCGGCCTGCTGAAGCAGAAGTATCTCGCGCTGGACCTGGCTCCGGAGACCATCGAGGTCATGCGCACCATCAAGCGCGCCTTGGACCCCAGCAACATCATGAACCCCGGCAAGATCTTCCCGGACGGCTGACGCCGCAGTCTGACAGAACCGTATCAAGGATGACCTCCGCGTGTTCGTGGCCTTCGTCCCCGTAGACGAGGCGAACACCATGCTGTACGTCCGGTTCTACCAGCGCTTTCTCCGCGTGCCTCTGCTGGACAAGCTCTTCTGCCAGCTAGGCAATCTAGGGAACAGGATCATCGTGCGGCAGGACAAGCGTGTGGTGATCACACAGCGACCCAAGAAGACCGCCCTGGCCATGGGGGAGAAGCTGTTTCAGGCAGACAGTCCCATCGTAGCCTACCGACAGCGGCGAAAGGAACTCATCGAGGAAGCGCAGGCAAGCGGGACACCAGCAGATTGAGTGCACGGGACGGCGACTTGCGCACATTCCCAACCCAGGGGTTAGTATCTCCCACAGCTCCATCGTGGCCGGTGAGTACGGCATCCCCGCTGTGGTCTCCGTAGATGGCGCTACCCTGCTGACCGACTGGACGCTGGTCACAGTGGACGGGTACCACGGCATCGTCCATAAATGCCCGGAACAGCAGCGACAACGGGAACAGCGGACTGACACCATTTCCAGGTCACTCATAGCCGCATCCAACACAAGCTGACGGTCACCGTGTGCTTCGCCCTCACCGGCGGCGCGAACACCACGGCCTAGCCCCCCCACTAGTGCTTTGAGCGCCTTCGCATGCTGGCGCCATAGCGCCAGGCTCGACAGGCGGATCCGTTGTCCCGGCCCGCCCCTGGGTCCAGGATCCGTACCTCGCGCGACCTGGGCCGCGATCACCCCGCGGTGCTTCCCAGAGCCAACGAAGTTTGTCAGCCCCGTCTTCGGGTACTATAATAGGTGGAAGTGTGCACCATGATCGTGGATTCTCTCCATCTCGACCCGGTATGGCGAAGAGTAGCGAAACCCGCCCGCTACACTGGCGGAGAATGGAATAGCGTCGTCAAGGACTGGGACGAGGTCGACATCAAAGTAGCCCTGGCCTATCCGGACCTCTACGAGGTCGGGATGTCCAATCTGGCCATCATGATCCTCTACGACCTGCTCAACAGGGAACAGGACGTCCTTGCCGAGCGCGTCTATACGCCCTGGGTGGACATGGAAGAGGCCATGCGAGCTGCCGGCATCTCCCTCTACAGCCTCGAGACCAGGCATCCCCTCGCAGAGTTCGACATCATCGGTTTCACCTTGCCCTACGAACTGAACTACACCAACGTCCTCACCATGCTGGACCTGGGGGGGATCCCTCTACTGGCCAGCGATCGGGCCGATTCCGACCCCCTCGTCATCGGGGGCGGCAGCGGCACCTACAACCCAGAACCTCTGGCCGACTTCTTCGACCTCTTCGTCGTGGGCGAGGGCGAGGAGATCGTCTTGGAACTGCTGAACCTCTATCGCGAGTCACGTGCTGACAGAGAGGAGTTGCTGAACGGCGCCGCTGAGATAGAAGGCATCTACGTGCCCAGTTTGTACGACGTGCGATATAAAGAGGACGGCACAATTCAAACGGTCAGACCAACTCACCCGAGCGCCAAGCCGATGGTCACCAAGCGCATAGTGGATGCTCTGCCTCCCGCTCCCACCAGAGTAGTGGTGCCCTACGTGGAGGCCATCCACGACAGAGCGATGATCGAGATTCAGAGAGGCTGCACCCAAGGTTGCCGCTTCTGCCAGGCAGGCATGATCTACCGCCCGCTGCGAGAGCGACCTCTCGATGAGATAGTCACCACGGCCGATGAACTCCTCGCGGCCACCGGCTACGAGGAGTTGGCCTTGGTCTCCCTCAGCAGCTGCAACTACAGCCGT
>CAZNMJ010000024.1:0-23116 GCA_964573815.1 uncultured Anaerolineales bacterium | reverse complement strand
CTCCCACTCCAGGCATCTCCCCGACGGCCGAAGTCTCACCAACTCCAGCACCAGCGCCCCCGGCCACGCCGCTTCCATCCCCGACTCCCAGCCCAACCGGAGGGCCGACCAGCACCCCTGTGGGGCGGACCCTCCACATCGTGCAGCCTGGCGAGACGCTTTCCTCTATCGCCAGGCTGTATGGCGTCGGCTACCAAGCGATCATGTATGCCAACGGCCTGGAGGATCCTAACCTGATCGAAGTGGGTCAGGAATTGACCATTCCCGACCTTGATGAGATCCTGCCCATCTTGACGCCCACCCCGGCACAGGAGTGAGAGCGGCCTAACCGTATCGCTCCTGGTGTTCCTGCACTCGGCTGGTTAAGCCCACTGCGCCACACTCCTTGCCCACACAAGGGGGATACCATATAATCTCAGGCGCGTCCTGGCACCAGTGCCAGGTATGGTTGAGCAGGCACACGTCCTGTGCCGACAGCGACGCAGATGGATCGGGAAAGGAGTGGACACATACACCTGTGTCATGGGGTGAGCGGTACGACGCAGTAGTGGTGGGTGCGGGGCCCACCGGCTGCGTGGTGTCCCGCCGCGTAGCCGAGGCGGGATTCAGCGTGCTTCTGGTCGAGGAGCACGATGAAGTTGGACGACCCAACCACTGTGCGGGCTTGATAACCCCTCGTGCATTGAGCCTCGCCGAGCTCTATCCGGACGGCTTGGTCCAGAATGAGCTCTCGGGCGCCATCATCCGCTCGGTGTCAGGTCGGAAACTATCGATAGGCGGCGACAAGACCCAGGCTGTGGCCATCAACCGCCCCCAGCTTGACGCCAGACTAGCTGTCGAGGCACAGGAGTCCGGCGCGAAACTGGTCCTGGGCACCAGAGCGACCCGTTTCGCTCGAAACGGGTACGGCGTGCGTGTCCACCTCGACAACTCTCATCACGACCAGGTCGTCGAGGCTAGGTTGCTGATCGGCGCAGATGGAGCGAACTCTACAGTGGCTCGTTGGGCTCAGCTTCCCGGGCCGAGCGAGGTCGTCAAGGCCGTCAATGCAGTCGCCCGTCTGCCGGATTGCGATACTGACTTTGTAGAGGTCTTCGTCGGCAAATCGATCGCGCCAGGCTGGTTCGGTTGGATCATACCACTGGGCAAAGATCACGCGCGCGTGGGCGTCGGTACCACTCGCGGCTCGCCAACGCGCTATCTCAAAGAGATCATGACCGCCTTTTCGTCTCGATTCCAAAAGACGGAGATCCTCAGCATAGCCGGGGGAGCCATTCCCCTCGGCCTGCCGCGGCGCATCCACTCTGACCACACCATGCTGGTCGGGGACGCGGCCTGCCAGGTCAAGTATACTTCGGGCGGAGGTGTGTATACGGGCCTGTTGGCGGCACGCAACTGTGCAGATACAGCCGCGCGTGCGCTATCGGAGGACGATCTATCAGCGGAGTCGTTGGGTCGTTACCAGACGTCCTGGCTGGAACAGATGGGCCAAGAGATGCGGATTGGCACGCTGCTGCGGAAGATCTTCGTGAGCCTCGGAGATGACGACTTCGACATCCTCCTCAGTGTTTTGAACAGCCCGTCCGTGACCCAGGTCATCTCGGAACACGGCGACATCGACCACCCCTCCCACCTCGTGGCGCGACTGGTCGCGCTCCTCCCAGCAGTGAAGCCCCTTTCCTCAGTCGCTGCCTGGCTGGCGAACCGTGATGGATTACTGCGCGATGTCCTTGCTATTCTCCGTGCGTCAAGATAGCCAGCAGCATCTACCCGCACGCTGGCTTCCCCTTCTGCAGAAGAGACAAATCCGCTTGGCGACCGCCCTGGTCTATCTGGCCCTGATCGCTCTTGCGGAGTTGGTCACCACCTTCGCCGAGCCTCGCCTGGGCCTTGCACTGCACGGAGCGCTTCTGGTGCTCCTGCTCCTTCACACCGCCCTCGCGTCAGAGTATCCCTATCACCGTCTTCTCCTGGCCCTGTCGCTCGCGCCCTTGATCCGCATGCTGAGCCTGGCCGTCCCCCTGCTCAGGTTCGCACAGCTCTATTGGTACGTGATCATCAGCGTACCGCTCTTCATCAGCGCAGGCTTGAGCGGCCGAGTACTCGGCTTGTCCCGCGAGCAACTCGGCCTCACCATCAGGAAAGTGCCACTGCAGCTCTTGGTGGCCCTTACGGGCATCACCTTCGGCATAGTGGAGTACAACATCCTCAAGCTCGAACCGTTGATAAAGGACCCGACGTGGGAGAGCATGATGGTAGGCAGCGCCATTCTGGTGATCTGCACAGGATTATCCGAGGAACTGATCTTCCGAGGTGTCATCCAGCGAGTCTCAGTGCAAGCGCTGGGGCGCTTCGGGTTGGTCTTCACAGCCCTGCTATTCGCCGCTCTGCACATCGGTTGGGGATCGGCGCTCAATGTCGTATTCGTCTTTGGCATCGCTCTCTTGTTCGGATGGGTTGCTGAATCCTCTTGGTCACTACTGGGGGTCACTCTTGCCCACGGCATCACCAACATCGTGCTGTTCCTGGTGATGCCCTTCTGGGGACAGTGACGCCGGACGCTCGGTTCGTGCTCTCAGTGAGGTGAGGCGACACTCTCAGAGGCTTCAACGATGGCTCGCTGCCCGTACCTACGCTTGGAAGACTACAGGACCAATCCCTTCCCGTTTCCCAGCCCCTCCCACCGGTGCTACGTGTCCGAGGTTGGAATCTACGTCGGTCAGCAAGAGCAACAGAGATGTTGCCTCACGAAGAGACACACCCAGTGCCCTCTCTTCGTCAGCCACCCCGTTGCCGAAGCCGGGGCTGACTTGAGTCCCGAAGTAACCCCAGGGGTAGCAGCACCAGAGGCTCTCGTGACGGCTCTCCCTGAGAAGCGGACTGAACCGCCGCGCGCTCCGGATACACCGGCCAGCGAGGCAACCCCAGAGCCACAGGTCGAACTGCAACCGGAGGAGATTGCACCACCATTGCCTCATCAGGAGGTGGCGGCGACCGAGATTGCAGCTGCCGAGCCGACAGGAGGAGTGGAGCCTGGGGCGATCCCCGAACCTATGCCCACGACGGCCTCCAGGATATCCAGACCAGCGAGCACTAGAGTTTTCGCCGTCCTCCCCTGGGCCGCGGTCGGCGTCGCAGGTCTGATGCTCCTTTGCGTCGGAGGGATAGCAGCCCAACCACTGGCGGACGTCATTGTGGATGCCGGTCTCTACGCACTAAGTGTCTCCTCGCTTTGGCCTGGCGCGCTGCTTCTGCTGTCGGCCGCCAGCTTCGGAGGAGCGATTCTGCTCAGTGGGTTGTTCCTGTGGACACGGCGCTCGACTGCAATGTAGCATCTCATCTGCCCCCGTGGGAGCGGAGAATGGAGGACTTCCCACGCATCAACTACGCACCAAACAAGAAGAGCCGCGCGGTGCGCACGGCTCCATGCTTAGCGTGAAACAAGGTCGCGAGAGTGGAATCTAGCCTGGCCGCAAGACCTCCAGCACCTTCACCACCATACTCATGGCGAAGGCCATCAGCAGCGGCGCAATGGCGATATTCAGCACCCGGACGAATACCTTCGCTCTCGGTCCCTCACTTGCTGCAATGACCTCCCTCTGTATCAGAAGTATGAGCAGCGTGACAACCGCCAGCAAAGCGAGTGAACCAGCCATGGCAACGGTTGTAACGGTGGACACAGTAGTGGTAGTTACAGTAGAAACCATCTTCTTCCACCCTTCTTGCTACTTTGGAGCTTGCCAGGAAACACCATCCTCTCCCAGCAAATCAACTTTATCATAGCACGAACTCGGAAGTTTGTCAAGCTACAGCATTGATCGTATAATGGCCCCAAACCTAGAGATCTCCCTCTTTCAGGACTAGGATCCTGTACGTGTGAGTAGACGAGCCTTGAACAGATACGCAATCCCTGGGGCGGTATCAGCTTGCCTCATCCTCGCGGCTGCAGTCCCCCTTCTCGGTGCGGTGCCCGTCCCTGCTGCTACTGCACTGGCTGGGCGCCACGTGGCCCAACCCTCCGACTACCTTGCTGAGCCTCTCAGCGACTATGACCTCGCGCAGGGACAGGCGCATCGTCCCGAGCCGAATGGTCAAGACGGGCTGGATCCCCGGGGGCACGTACCACTGGTGCTGAAGGACTACTACCGGCTTCCTCCCTGGTCGGGGACTGCACGCTTCGGTTTTGGCGTGGACAAGGACCCAGTGGAACAGTACAGCGTATCCCTTCTTGACGCCACCTGGTACAACAACTTCACCTTCCGCTCCGATCCGCCGCCGCTAACGGACCTGGAATATGTGCAAGTCATACGCCTATCGGAGACTGGCTACTCGCCAAGCCAGGAGGAGATAGAGAAGTACGCACTTGCTCAACCAGGCACTCTGTGGCTTATTGGCAACGAGCCCGATGCTCCGGTCCAGGATTGCGTCACGCCCGAGGCCTACGCCCCGCTTTATCACGAACTTTACGGCATCATAAAGGGAGCCGATCCCAGTGCCAAGGTTGCCGTAGCGGGGGTCGTCCAAGCTACACCGCTACGCCTGCAATACCTGGACAAGATCCTGCAGGAATATCAGACCCGCTACGGGGAGAAGATCCCGGTCGACGTATGGAATGTGCACGGCTTCATCCTGCTGGAGGATCGACATTCGTGGGGATGTCAGATCCCGTGTGGCATTGACGACGTCGACAAGGGCATGCAATATGCCATCGACGATCACGACAATATGACCATCTTCCACCAACAGATCCTTGACTTCCGCAGATGGATGAAGGACCATGACGAGAGAAACAAACCTCTTATTGTCAGTGAATACGGTATCATCTTGCCTGCCGACTATGGGTTCGATGCACCGCGAGTGGAGAGCTTCATGCTGGCCACATTCGACTACTTCCTGAACACCAAGATCAGTGGGCTCGGCTATCCAGCTGACGACAACAGGTTGGTTCAGGCCTGGAGTTGGTACAGTCTCAACGACAACAACTTCGAGGGTTTCAACACCAAGAGTAACCTCTTCGATCCCGACAGCAAGCAAATGACTGCTTTGGGCCGAGCATACCGCAACTACACGTCCTCCCTACCCTAGTCCTTCGATATTCCGCCCTCAGACATCTCCTTGCCCCTTCCAGTTCCTCTTCCCAGCCACCTGGTTACCTGCGCGCCGTCGGCAGGCGTTTGCGAGGACCGGTGGATAGGACTGGTGACGGCTCCAACACTGGCTCTCACAGGGGGCTTGGGCTCCGGGCGGGTTGGCCTCTAGCCATCGGGGTTGGTCCTTGGAACCACTTCGAGTTTGAAGTCCTTCTGCTGTTCACAGGTGCGGTTCGAACGCCTCACTACAGTCCCAAGGCCTGCTCTCAGCGGGGCAATTGAGTGCGAAACGAAATGATACGTCGCTCACAAGCGGCATTCAGTACTGCGTAAGGCTGCCTTCTATCTTGGCTCTCCGGACCGCGTATTGGAACGCCACAAGACCTAGAGGAAGAAGAACTGCCGCAAACATGCCCAACATGACAATATCCGGCGCCAGAGCGGAGAGTGAATCCCCTTGCAGAATGGCTCGGCGCATGGCGCTGAGTGAGTAGGTCAGAGGAAGGAGATAAGAAAGCGGTTGGAGCCAAGTGGGAAGAACGGCGATGGGGTAGAAGACCCCTCCCACCAGAGTGGAGACGCTCCCGAACAGGAAACTGATGGGATCCCCGCGCTTGAATACCATGGTGAAGCTAGCCGAGAGGATGCCAATGCCGCTAAAGGCTAGAATGGTCAGGATCAGAACGACGACAGCTGCCAGAATGTTCGCGTTACCCATGTCCACGCCGAAGACAACCGCCCCCAGGAGAAGATATAGGAGTACTTGGAAAGACGTAAATACAAAGCTCCACAAGCTGGATGATGCAAGGATGGTGGGGAGCGAGGTTGGCGTGACGAGCATTGCCTCCAGCGTGCCCGTCATTTGGCCCGAGCGAATGGTGTTCGCCGCGGCGCCCATGGCCACACCCTGATACCGCATGAAAGCAATACCCACCAAGACAAACGCAAAGTAGTCTCCCCCGTAGGCTTGAAGATGAGGGACTGCTGCCTCTCCAAAGAGGAGGGCCACGAAGTAGAAGGTAGCCACAGAGAACAGGATGCCGAAGAACTGAAGAAAGAAGGCAAGACGATAGCTGGCCTGGAGCTTGAAATCGCGCCTCACGAAGGCGAGAGGTTTGCGAAAGCGGTTGACCACCCCTTGAAGGCGCCCCTGCACCTCGCGTTTCCCCGATGTGAATGGCGTGAGTTGGCCTGCTGCTGGCGCCGGCACTGATCCGAGCATGTCCGTGCTTTGTTGAGGCGACTCATCGTCCACCGTAAACTCCCCGAAGATCTCCTCCAGAGTGGCCTCCTCCACTCTGATCCTCTCGATCTCGCCCCCTGCGTCCATGATCGTCCGCAGCACGCGGGGGAGATTCAGGGAGCTTTCTACCAGATTGAGATCCAGTTCCACTCTACTTGAGCCGCAGCTCTCTGCCGTTGCATCGACGACGCCCCCCAGCTGCTTCAATTCGTCGACGACTGACGGGGCAAGTCCGCAGACCCCCAGCGAGTACCTATCAACCGGCTTGACGACCTCCCTGAGACGGCCGATCTCGTCGGTCACCCTCAGCTTGCCGCGATGCATGATCCCAATCCGATCACATAGTTCTTCCGCTTCGCTCAGTTGATGAGTAACCAGAACCACGGTATGCCCCTGACTGTGGGCCAGATCGGCGATCGTTTCTCTGAGTCGCGAGGCCGCGGCGGGATCAAGGCTCTTGGTGGGCTCGTCCAAGAAGAGGATTTCCGCGTCATGCAGCAAACCGCGAGCCAGTGCCAGTCTCTGCTTCATCCCTCTGGAGCACCTATCAAATCTCAGATCCAGGAACTCGCCCAACTCAAGGAGTCCCGAAAGCTGTCGTACCCTGCTTTCCGTCTCAGAAGGCGTGAGGTCGTACAGCGATGCGTAGAACTTCAAGTTCTCGCGCCCACTTAGCCGCCAGTAGAAGCTGCGCTCCTCGCCAGTCACCAACCCCACATGTCTCCTTATGCTCTCGCCATCGGCGAGGTTGAATCCATTGACGAGGGCCTCGCCCGACGTGGGTACAACGAGGGTGCAGAGCAGCTTGATCAAGGTGGTCTTTCCAGCCCCATTGGGTCCCAGCAAACCAAAGAGCTCGCCTCGTTCAACCGACAGTGTGACGCTGTCCACTGCAAGCACGTCTTCGCCGCTGGAGCGACGCAGCAAGTTCCACTGCCGGTTCTGGGCAGGGAAACGCTTGGTCAAGTCGAAAGTCTCGATCGCCTTGGACTATTTGGTGCTCGTTTGAAAGGGCGCTCTGGCCCCGGCTTGAATCAGGTCAGGCAGGCCTCGAGATGCTCGATGCCGTCACTCATCCGCTGGTCAAATGATACCTCAGAACTGCCCCGTAGATAGCGGGAGGAGCCCTGAGCAGACGACCAGACGGCACGCAAGCCATTATAGCACACCGCTATGTCGCCCTCAAGGAGTGAGGGCCGACAATGACCCAATTGAGCCTCACCTGTCGAGGCCGCTACCCAAACCTCCCGGTGCCCGTGGGAGACGACCCATGTCAACCAGGCAACCTTTGGAACCGTCGCGAACATCCACCCATCCTTCGGATCACACGCACCATGCCTTGCCCCTGTGGACGGTTGCTGCAATCAGATGCTTATGATACAATGCGCTCTGTTGACCACCAGGTCTTTCGAGCCTCCCCACTAGGAGTGGAAGGAGACCAAGGAGTGAGAAAGCTGCGCGCCGTAGACTACCTCTCAATCAATGTCTACTGGTTTGCGCTGTCGTATCTCTGGAACAGCATACACCCCATAGTACTGCCCATCCTTGTGCCCCTGATGGCCCCACCACACCTCAAGGGAAGCGCACTGGGCATCATGACCTCCATAGGCCTCATCCTGGCGGTAGTCGTTCAGCCCATAGCCGGGGCTATCAGCGACAGGTCCACTTTGCGCTGGGGTCGCCGTCGACCCTACATCTTGGTCGGCACTCTCTTCGACTTGCTGTTCCTCCTTGGTATCGCGCTGGCTGGCAACTACTGGCTACTACTGGGCGCCTATCTGCTCCTGCAGCTTTCTTCAAACGTGGCGCACGGTCCGTACCAGGGCCTGATTCCCGACGTGGTTCCGGAAGACAGGAGGGGAGCAGCGTCAGGGGTCAAGCAATTGGCAGAGATCCTGGGCATCATCGTTACCTCGAAGGTCACATCCCACTTCATGGCCCAGGGCCAGGTCTTCGTCGCCTTGGGCGCGATAGGCGCCTTCTTGCTGATCACGATGCTCATCACCATCTTTGCCGTTCGGGAGGAACCGCTGTCCAAGCCCTCGTCAACATCCTCTTGGATCACCAGACCGCGCAGCCTCCGCGTGGACTACGTCTGGCTGCTGGTCTCCCGTCTCTTCGTATTGCTGGGAATGAATCTGGTGCGCAACTTCGCCCTCTACTTCCTGGAAGATGTAGTACGCATCCCCAACGCCGCAGCTGCAACCGGCGACCTGTTGGCTGTCATCGCTCTCTGCATCTTGGTCATCACCTATCCCGCTGGCCACCTATCTGACAGAATAGGCCGGAAGACGATGAGTATCGCCTCCGCCCTGCTAGGAGCGGCGGGCGCTTTCCTCCTCATGTTCGCGCGGGGTGATGTAGTCCTCACGATCATGGGTCTCGAATTCAATGATGTTTTTCTGTACGGAAGCATCGTCGGCTTGTCGGCGGGAGTGTTCCTGAGCGCGAACTGGGCACTGGCCACCGATCTCGTCCCTAAAGACGAAGCGGCAGGCTATCTGGGGATCTCTAATCTGGCTACGGCGGGAGCTGGGATCCTGGCGGGGTTGGGAGGTCCGCTGATAGATCTCTTCAATGCCCGCCAACCCGGTTCGGGATACACCGCCCTATTCGCCTCCGCGTGTCTGGCCTACCTCGCGGGCGCTGGCCTGTTGCTGAAGATCAAGGAGAGGGGGCAAGAGAACTAGCGTGTCAAGGTACCGGCAGCCCATCGCCAAGGCCGTGCTCGGCCTGATAGTGGCCGTCTACTGTGCCCTCGGCCTGACCTACGCGGTGCAGACCCCAAGATGGGAGACTCCCGATGAGCCAGCCCATTACAACTACGTGGTCGACATCGCTGAGAAACACCGCCTTCCCGTTCTGCAGATGGGCGACTACCCTCACGAGTACCTGGAGGAGATCAAAGCTGCCAAGTTCCCTCCCCACATGTCCATAGAGCCCATCCGATACGAATCTCACCAGCCGCCTCTCTACTACCTCCTGGCAGCCGTGGTCTACAAGGCAGCAGGCTCTGTCCACGCAGAGGGGCAGTTCCTGGCGCTGCGCGTCTTGTCCGTCTTCCTGGGTTCCCTTCTGCTGCTCCTGTGCTATGCCATAGTGAAGGAGATCTTCCCGGATGAGGAGTTCCTGGCGCTGACCACAACCGCGATGGTCGCCACGGTACCCATGCACATCGCCATGACTGCAGCCATAAACAACGACACGTTGGCCGAGTTGATCCTGGCCGGCATCATCTTGCTTTGCATAAGACACTTGAAGTCGGGCCTGAGCACGCGTCAAGTCGCATTGCTCGGATTCCTGGTGGCTCTGGCGCTGCTAACCAAGACAGGTATCTACGTTCCCGCCACCCTGTCCATTGTCTTCGCTTTCGCAGTGCGAGCCCGGGCTGAGGGAGGCCAGGGCTTTCTCCAGCAGGTGGGCCTCATAGCAGGCCTGGCCTTGCTTTCCGCTTGGTGGTTCTTGCGCAACGTGCTCACCTACGGCGACCTCGATCTCTTCGGCTGGCAACGGCACGACTCCGTCGTCATCGGCCAGCGCACTACGGCGCAATGGGTCAGCCAGCATGGTCTGATGCAGACGATCCGAGACTTCTTCATCGTCTCCTTCCGCAGTTTCTGGGCCCAGTTCGGGTGGATGGGAATCTTGATAGATTCCCGTCTCTATGCGTTGCTTGGCCTGGTCTCAATCGTGATCGGCGTGGGGTTCATCCTGTTTCTGCTGCGTGCCATACGTGACCGCCAGGTGTTGGCCCGGTTTCAGCGGTGGGCCTTGCTCCTGCTGCTTCTCGTTTTCGTGGTGGTCGCGGCCGGGCACATGCTGTACAACCTCAAGTTCGTCCAGCACCAAGGACGTTATCTCTTCCCCGCTCTGGTGCCCATCGCTTTGGCCTTCGCCCTGGGGCTTCGCGAGTGGACCGACATCTGTACCCGTTTGATCTCGCAGCTCCCGCTGCCGAAGCGGCTTGCAGACCTGCTGCCTGACATCGTGAAAGGTACAGCCTTCGGTCTCTTCTACGTTGGCTTTCTGGTGCTCGATGTCATCTGCCTGTACCTCTTCATCATGCCGCACTTCCAGGTGTAAGACGCAGCCGTGCCCTACGTTTTGGTTGACGGTCAAGACCTGTGCTATAATCCACGCCCGGGAGGTGGCAGAGATGAGCAATGGCAGCAGATGCAGAGGGACCTTCTCCATTGCGGCCTACGACCCCACTAGAGACGAGTGGGGCGTGGCCGTGCAGTCCAAGTTCCTGGCCGTCGGTTCCGCCGTGCCCTGGGCGAGGGCTGGGGCAGGCGCTGTGGCTACGCAATCGTGGGCCAACACCTCCTATGGCCCTAGGGGTCTGACCATGATGGAAGAGGGAATGCCGGCCGAGGAAGTGATCGCCAGTCTCACCAAGGACGACAGTGATCGAGCCCTGAGGCAAGTGGGTGTGGTGGATGCCAAGGGCAACGCGGCGGCCTTCACCGGCGAGGAGTGCTACGACTGGGCTGGGCACGTCGTGGGCCAGCACTACGCGTGCCAAGGCAACATCTTGGTCGGTGAGGATACGGTGGAGGCCATAGCCCGAACCTTCGAGGAGGAGACACAGGGGGCCCTGGTCGAGCGGCTTCTGGCTGCACTCCAGGCCGGACAGAAGGCTGGTGGTGACCGACGGGGCCAGCAATCGGCCGCCATCCTGGTAGTCAAAGAGAAGGGAGGGTACGGAGGCTTCAACGACCGCTACGTTGACCTGCGAGTCGATGAGCACCCCACCCCGATCGACGAACTGGCCCGCTTGCTTAAGCTCCACAACCTGTACCTCGGGGAAACGGATCCGGACAACCTGGTGAAGATCGAGGGAAAGGTAGCAGTGGAGATCCAGAAGATATTGCAGCGAACGGGCTACTACCAAGGTCCTGCCAGCGGTGTCTACGATGAGACCACCAGGAAGGCCTTGAGGGACTTCGTCAACACCGAGAACCTGGAAGAGCGGTGGCGGGATGACAACCTCCTGGACGGCGTCATCCTGGAATTCATGCGTGAGGGCTTCTGAGATCAGCAGGAGAGCCGAGTTGTGCCCAACGCCGACGTGACCAAGGTCAACTCCAAGAGGATGGTGCGCCTTCAGCGCGTGGGCGCTGTACTCATCGTAGTCGTCATCACGGTTGTCGTCTTGCTTTTCCGCGGTGAGATTGCCGAGTACGAGAAGTACGGCTACTTGGGAGTGTTCCTCACAGCACTCGTCGCCAGCGCCACCGTTGTACTTCCTGTACCGGGACTGGCCATCGTCTACGTTGCAGGCAGTGTCTGGAATCCAATCTTGGTAGGCCTGGCAGCCGGCCTCGGCGACGCCATAGGCGAGGCAACGGGATACCTGGCAGGATATGCCGGCCAGGGCCTCATTGAGGACGCAACCATCTACCGGTATTTCGAGAACTGGATGCGGCGCAACGGTGTCCTCACCATCTTTTTCCTCTCAGCCATTCCAAACCCCTTCTTTGACTTGGCAGGCATCGCCGCTGGCGCCTCCGGATTTCCCCCCAAGTGGTTTTTCTTGGCGGCATGGATGGGAAAGACGATCAAGAACGTTGCCGTCGCCCTCGCCGGCTACTACTCCATTCCGTTGTTCGCCAATTCCGTGCTGCCGGGACTGACGACACTCCTGCAATGACTTCGCGGGAGAAGAGTGAGCATCATGACCATCCACGCCTCCCTCTCGGGAGCGGCTAAGTTGAGCATCTACCTCCGATGAAACAGTGGCGTTTCTGGCTGGGGATGGCTATCAGTCTGATATGCCTTGTACTCGTCCTCTGGAACGTAGACTTCCGTGAGGTTCTGGACGCCCTTCGCCACGCGAACTATGCCTGGCTGATCCCGGCTAGTCTCCCTTACGTGGCCACTATTGCCTGTAAGGTTCTCCGTTGGCAGCTTCTGTTCCCCAACGAAGGCAAGGGGATACGGCGAGAGAAGCTGTTTTCTGCCTTGATGATCAGCTACGCGTTGAACACCATTTTCCCTGCCAGACTGGGCGAGTTGGCGAGAGCCTATGTGATCGGCGAGACCGAGGATCTCAGCAAGTCGCTTGCGCTCTCCACCATCATCGTGGAGAAAATCCTTGACGTCCTTACTCTTCTGCTGTTCCTCGTCTTGCTTCTACCCTTTGTGTCCCTACCCTCATGGGTCCGACGACCGGCGCTGATCATGGCACCCCTGTTCCTCTGCCTCTTCGCGATCATTGTGGCCCTGACCTATCAGAGGCAAAGAACGCTAGGGCTCGTGTGGTCCGTCCTGAGGCGCGTCCCGCGCGTCGGGGGGGAGCAACTGCTGCGCTCTCTCGACTCAGCCCTGGCTGGCTTCGATGCGCTGCGATCTGTCCGCACAAACGTTTTGCTCTGGGCCTGGTCTTTTGCGGTCTGGATAACAGGGGCACTGTTCATTCTCTTCGTCATGTACGCCTTTCACATTGACGTCCCTCCCTCCGCCGCTGTCCTGGTCTTGTGCGTAACCAGCTTGGGAATGACTATCCCGTCCTCACCAGGCTACATCGGAGTGTACCACTGGCTTGTCGCCAGCACCCTGTCGATATTCAATGTGGACCGAGAGTTGGCCCTGAGTTTCGCCTTGGCCCTGCACGCCCTCACCTTCTTGCCGCTGACGTTGATGGGGATCTTTTGCATGATGAGAGAGAACTACTCTCTGCAGAGACTCGAAAGAGGAGCACTCGCCGGATCTCAGAACGAAGGGTAGCCATCCGATGAGGAGCGACGGCCCCTACCAACGACTCATGACCGTGGCGGCTTCCATCGCGACGTGTAGATCAATCTTTGCAGCGGAGACGCCGTTTTGATAGAATGGCAGACCTAGTGATAGCGGACCAACAACTCTCCATATGCGAGTTGCAGGGCAAAGCGCGCCGTCTGCGGTGCCAGATCAAGAGACCGGCACACCTGTTCCGGAAAGCCCGCCGAGATGATGAAGGTGTGTGGCCTCGCTTCCATAAAAACGGCCAGCCCAGCCAGCGAATTTGTGGATCGCCAGTAGCGCTCCCCTTCAGCTCACAGCAGACCATTCTGCAATACGACCCATGGCCACCATAGATAAGCTCAGCCAATACCAGCAGGAGATGCTCCGCTGTAATCGGTGTGGCTACTGCCAGGCTGCCTGCCCCATCTACGACGTGCTGCGTCGTGAGCCAGCCACCGCCCGGGGCAGGATACAACTGCTGCGGGCAGTGAGCGAGGGCGTGTTACCTATCTCCGCGCTAGTCAGTCGCTACGTCTACGGCTGCACGGATTGCCAGGCTTGCCGCGTCAGTTGTCCCGGCGGAGTACGCACCGATGAGATCTTTGCCGCCGCGCGAGAAGTGATCGCCAACAGCGAGTTTCTGCCAACGACACTGGCAGAACTGGAGCAACGGGTCAGAACCACGCATAACATCTCCGGCGAACCCGGCAAGAACCGCCTACTCTGGGCTGAGAATCTAGAGGACAAGCCGGAGGGTCTGGTAGGAAAGGAAAAGGCTGAGGTTCTTCTCTTCACGGGCTGTGTCTCTGCTCTCTACCCTATGGCCTACGGAATCCTGCAGGACCTGGTGGAGATCCTACAGGCGGCAGAGGTAGACTTCACGACGTTAGGGCCCGACGAATGGTGCTGCGGCTATCCTCTGCTCTCTGCCGGGCTACCGGTTGAGGATCTGATAGCGCACAACCTAGATCGGGTGCAAGCCTTGGGCGCAAAGACGCTGGTAACCACCTGTCCTTCCTGCTATCACATGTGGAGCCACCACTATACGCTCGAGTCCGTTGAGGTGATGCATGCATCCGAGTTTCTAGCGCAACTCGTCGAGGCGGGCCGCGTACCTTTGCGGCCGCTGAACATGCGCGTGACCTATCATGATCCGTGCGACCTGGGACGAAAGAGCGAGGTCTATGATGCCCCGCGCCGCATAATAGGGGCAATTCCCGGCCTCGAGTTCGTGGAGATGGAGGACCACGGCGAGAACGCGATGTGCTGCGGCGGGGGAGGCAATCTTGAGACCTTGGATGCGGAACTATCCAGCGCGGTCGCCAGGCTCCGTTTGGAGCAAGCACAGGCAGTGGGGGCCCAGGCGGTCATCAGCGCCTGCCAACAGTGCGAGCGTACTTTGACCATGGCTGCACGTCGCGAGAAGAAGAGGATCAAGGTGATGGATGTCGTGCAACTCCTGCGGGCGGCCCTACTAGATGAGGACACGGAACTCTGAGGGAGCGCAATGGACCCTTTCGATCCCCGATTGCTCAAGAGTGGAGACACAAAGACACGACGCGAAAAGGTTCTGCCCATCCTGGCTGCAGCGTTGGAAGCCGTGGATCCCGTCACTGCCGTCAAGCGGCATGTGTCGCTGCAAGATGACAACCTGGTCATCGGCCAGCGCGTCTATGATCTGAGCAAGTACGAGATGATCTACGCCATCGGCGGGGGCAAAGCCGGGGGTGCCATGGCCAAGGCCGCAGAGGAGATACTAGGTCCTCGGCTTACCGCAGGCTTGGTCAACACCAAGTACGGCTATCTTGCGGATACCAAGACCGTCCGCATCAACGAAGCCGGTCATCCCATCCCAGATGCGGCCGGCATGCGGGGAGCGAGCCAGATGGTAGACATCGCCAGGGGAGCCACGGAGCGTGACCTGGTGATTTGCCTCATCTCTGGCGGCGGCTCGGCCCTCATGACACTCCCGGTGGAAGGCATCACGTTGGCAGACGTGGAAGCCCTCACCTCCGCGCTACTGCGCTGTGGAGCTACCATCAACGAGATCAATGCCATCCGCAAGCATCTCTCCCAGATCAAGGGAGGCAATCTCTCCCGTCTGGCCTATCCTGCCGAGGTCGTCTCCCTCATCCTCTCCGATGTGGTGGGCAGCCCGCTGGATGTCATCGCATCAGGCCCTACGGTGCCCGATTCCAGCACCTTCAGTGAGGCTTATGGCATCGTCGAGCGATACGGGCTTCTGGACGAGCTTCCGCCATCCATCGTGCAACATCTGCGACAAGGCAAAAAAGGATCGATCTCCGAGACGCCAAAAGAGGGTGATCCCATCTTCTCCAAGACCCACAATCTGATCATCGCCAGTAACGAGGTCGCCGCCCAGGCAGCCATCGCCAAAGCCGAGAGCCTCGGCTTCCACACGCTGCTGCTGTCCACTTTCGTAGAAGGGGAAGCCCGCGAGGTGGCCCACGTCTTCTCTGCCGTCGCCAAGGAGATACTTCATTCCGGGCAGCCGGTGCCGCGCCCGGCCTGCGTGGTAGCAGGAGGCGAGACCACGGTGACTATCTCTGGGCAAGGCAAGGGGGGCCGCAACCAAGAGTTAGCCTTGGCTGCCGCGATTCAGATAGAAAACCTGGAGGACGCGATGATCATCGCGCTGGCGACCGATGGCACCGATGGCCCGACTGATGCCGCTGGCGCCATCGCTGACGGCTCGACTCTCCGTCGTGCTAGGGAAAAAGGCCTGTCGGCCAGCGATTGTCTGGCCGACAACGATTCCTATCACTTCTTCGAGGCGCTGGAGGATCTTATTATCACCGGCCCTACCAACACCAATGTGAACGATCTGACGTTCGTCTTCGTCTTCTAGTGGCTGCTCTGTGACTCGTCGCACCTCAGAGCCACTGACCCACAACCACCGGGCGTCGAATCCGTGGCGTCAGCCCTCATCACACCTTGGCACTTGGCCTAGGCTGGCACCTGCTCTAGGGCTTCCTCCACGTACGGGAACGTCGAGCCGCCAATGGGCAGTACGATCACCTCAGCCGTGGGCTGCCTCCGAGATACCTGGGCGATGGCATCCTCGATCGAAGTTGCGTGCTCCATCTCCATGTCAGCCAGTTGCTTCTGTGTCAAGCCCTCGGTCACCACCATCAGGCTCTTCGTGGCTAGCAGGCGGCGCAGTCGTGAGGCCATAGGGCCCCCAGTGGTCGATGCCTTGCCCTCGGCAATCCAGTCTACAACTTCCTCAGGGTCGGGTCTCTCCGCCAGCGTCTCATACATCAGAGGCCCTGCTCCATCGGGACAAGCACTGAGCAGAATCACCGTCCCCCCTGGCTTGGTGATATCATCGGCCAGCAGGATGGACTTGCCCGACTGAATCAGGTTGGTCTCCAAGGGGAAAGCAGAAGTGATAGTCACATCTGCCAGTCTGGGTACCGGTGCCCCGTACACATCCGTCAGCTCCCTGACCGCCTCCCTCTGCGCGGCCTCAACATCTCCCACAAACAGCTTATAGATCTTGGTCTCGGAGTTGAGGAGGCAGTCGATCTTCATATCGACTCCCACTAGGCGAGCCGCCTCCATCATGTCCTCCCAGAGTGGATTGCCCTCCATGTTGCCCTGTACCGTGCCCGGCTCTCTGATGAGTACGTGATTGTGCCTGATTGTGTCCCGTCCCGAGATGCCAGGCAATATGAGCTTTGGTCCGCCGCCATAGCCGGCGAAGTAGTGGGGGTTGATAGTCCCTATGCCCACGCTGAAGCCTGCCTCGACAACCTTCCGGTTGGCCCAAACGGGGGTGCCCCTGCTGGTGGTGCCAACGTTGACCAGGTTGTCGTTGTCGTCAGCATCGTGTACGCTGACTTTCACCCTGCTAAGGACCTCATCGCCCAGCTTCTGCGTCATCTCGTCCTGGGTTATCTCCCGGTGCGTGCCTCGACCGATGATGACCTCGATCTCTTTGTCAGCGATGCCCAACCTATTCAGTTCGTTGATCAGAGGCACGGCCACTGAACCAACAGGCGAGGGTCGTGTTTGATCCTCGCTGATGATCACCGCAGTCTTGTTCTCCAGCGACCCGATGACCTGAGACAAGGGAGCCATGCCAAAGGGGTTGTCGAGCCCTTCCTTGACCAAAGCCTCCACATTCGCCGCCGCAGGCACATCGCGCGGCTCGCTCATGGCCAACAGGTCCCATCCATCCGGTAGATCGAAGGTCAGGGGCCGACCATTGTAGTGTCCTTTTCCCTGTGTTGCCATCGTGCGTGCACCTCCATCGCGTAAAGTTGAGTATTATAGTCTGATTATCGCAGACCTGACGACGAAAGTCAATCGGCAGAATGTCTTAGGGGCGGAACTAGGCGACTGGCGCGGAGTTGCTGACTCTCATCTCGCCCACCAACTACACCTCCTCCATTGGGAAGCGTGGCAGAACCACGGCTTCCTCCGCCACCAGCACCTTGTCCCCCACCACGAGTTCCCGCTTGTCCATCTCCGGCAGCTCCTTGTCGCTCGGAGGTAGCGGGAAGATCCTCAGCTCGGTGCCTTCCTGGGTGTACCTCCTGTTCG
The DNA here is from genome assembly GCA_964573815.1 of uncultured Anaerolineales bacterium. Classification (GTDB taxonomy): domain Bacteria; phylum Chloroflexota; class Anaerolineae; order UBA7937; family B3-Chlor; genus CAYGAW01. The sequence continues at coordinate 5,488 of CAZNMJ010000024.1, read as the reverse complement.
CATAGGCCATCCCCAACTGGTATCCCTCCACATCAAGAGCGCAACTGGTCACGGCGCCGATGTACTCGCCTCTACGACTCACAACGGCGTCGCCGGGCCTGATAGCCCTGACGCCCTTCGCCTTCATACGAAAGCGTATGATCTCCATCGTTCGCCTGGCTTCTCTCTCCAGGTGAGCCTGGCGGCCTATGAAGTAAGGCTTGTGCAGCTTGACGTAAGGCGCGAAGCCGGCTCCGGTTGGCGAGACGTCGTGCTTCCCTGCCAACTCATGGCCGTACAACGGCAGTCCGGCCTCTGTCCGGGTGGAGTCTCGCGCGCCGAGCCCTGCTGGCTTGATACCAAGGTCTTCCCCCCTCTCCAACAAGAGATTCCACATCTTGGAGGCATTATCCGGATGGAGATAGAGTTCATAGGCGACGTCCTCTCCCGTGTACCCTGTCCGCGACACAATGACGTCAATCCCTGCCAACTCCGTCTCTATGAACTCTGTGCGCGCAATCCTGGACAGCCTGACCTTCAGCCTGGATTCGTCCGTCAGTCGCTGAAGTATCGTCAGGGAATTGGGCCCCTGCAACGCCATGTCCACGCGCTGATCCTCGCCTGAGGAGGGATCCTTTAGATCCCTGATGGTCACCTCACCCTCTATCTCCTTGTCTGGACACTCCCGGTCTATCAGATACTGTCGCGAGTTGACCGCGCGAAGCCAGGCCAAGTCCTTCTCGGCGTTGGCCGCGTTGACTACCACCATGTAGCGGCCGGCAGAGCGGCGATAGACCATGATGTCGTCGATCACCCTGCCGTCTGGGTCAAGAAGGTACGAATAGTGGGATTGGCCATCCTCGAGCCAACGCACGTAGTTGGTGGTCACCACGTCCAAGAAGCTCGCCGCGTGGTCGCCAGAGACCTCCAACACGCCCATGTGAGCCACATCGAACAGCCCGGCAGCTTCTCGAACGGCCCGATGCTCCTCCAGCACCGTGCTATACCACAAGGGCATCTCCCAGCCAGCAAAGGGTACGATCTTCCTGGTCAGCTTACGGTGCTCCTCATTTAGAGACGTCCGCCTGAGTTCACCTTGCCTCTCCTCCCACGCGAACTCTTCTTTCTGCACTTCGGGCCTCAGCCTGTGCAAGCTCTTCTCGCCCACGAAATAGGGTTTGGATAGGTGGAAAAGAGAAGCGTGTCCAGCTTCGAACAACGAAGCCCCGTCCGGTCTGGTCTCCCCGTCGTGGTAAGACGGTAGGCCAGCCTGAACCCGCAGAGCGTCCCTGGCCGCCAGCCCTGTGGGCTTCGCGCCAGCGCCCACCAGCAGCTTCCACAACTCTCCCAGCCTGTCGGGGTGAACGATTATCTCGTAGCGTAGATCCCCATCGCCATATCCGGTGCGATACACCAGGGCCGCGATGCCGCTGATGTCACCCTGCCACAAGCAACCCCGCTCCAGGGCGGCCCCGGGCCATTCGGCTCTGGTCAATACATCCCCAGCTTCGGGTCCATGTAAGGCCAGAGCCACTCGACGAGAGAACTCATCAGTGATCGCGGCAAGGTCCTCCACGACGGCGGGCCCTTGCACCTTGCGGAAGATGTCCTCGTTGTCAAATACCACGTAACCGTCCGACAATCCCCGAAGCCAGGCCTTGACCCTTTCGGTATTGGCAGGATTCGTGAGCATCAAGTATCTCTCTCGTCCGCGCTCATCTCCAGGCAGGCGCAAGATGGATACATCGTCAATCAAGTCCCCATCCTTATCGAGGAGGAAGGAGCGCTGAGCGAGACCCGGGCTCAGTCCAGCCACATTGTTAGTGCTCGCCTCCTGCAGGAAGGGCCTGGCTCGCTGGCCGCTCACCTCCAGCACTCCCATGTCGGTCAGGTCGAAGAGAGCGGCCGACCGCGTAGCGAACTCCAACTCCTCGTCTTCTCCTCCATAGTGAAGGGGCACCTTCCAGCCATGCAACTCACCAAGCTCGGCACCCAGCCTGCGGTGCTCATCCAGCAGTCTACCGGCCCTCGCAGATGAATCCCCTGGCAGCCAGAAGTAGTGTGGATACCCGTCCCAACGTGTGTCTCCCTCGGCCCCAGCCCGTTCCGCTAACTTGGCCACACGGCGCTTCATCTCCTCAAGTATCTGGAGTTCCATCTTGCCACGCGGCAGATCACCCGTCAGGCCGACGTATTGGAAAGGCCTGATGTTGATCAGCACCTTGTAGATAATGTCTGCCAGCTCGTCCATGTCTTCTGGATCCAAGCCCCTTTGGCTGACCCAGGGAGTGCCCAGGCGAATGCCACTCGCGTCGGCGGCGCTCTCGTCACCAGGGATGGTATTCTTGTTCGTCACCAGCCCGCACAGCTCCAGAACACGAGCCGCGATCTCGCCCTTGATAGGGAAGCTGGTATCCGTTTCGATAGCGTTGAGATCTATCACCAGCAAGTGCGTGTCCGTGCCTCCATAGGCTAGCCTCAAGCCGCGCTTCTGCAACCCCTCGGCCAGGGCCGCGGCGTTCTTCACGATCATCTCTTGGAGATGCCTGAACTCCTCTCGCTGGGCCAGTTTGAACGCCACGGCGATGGCTGCGAACTTGTTGACGTGCGGCCCGCCCTGCTCGCCTGGGAAGACGGCACTGTCTATCAGCCGCGCCTTCTCCTCATCGGTGGTCATGATCACCGCCCCGCGTGGCCCGCACAGCGTCTTGTGAGTGGTGAAAGTGATGACGTCTGCATAACCTACCGGAGTCGGGTAGACGCCACCGATGACCATGCCCGCAGGATGAGCGATGTCCGCGAATAGAATAGACCCGCCAGGGACGGCATCGGCTATCTCCCTGAACTTGGCCCAATCGGGCGCCCATGGGTAGGAGGTGTAGCCAACAATGATCATCCTCGGTCGGTGCTCGACAGCCAGCCTCATGATCTCATCGTAGTCCAGCAACTCGGTGGCCCTGTCGACCTCATAGGAGACGATGTTGTAGTTCTTTCCCGAACGGTTGTACTCGCTGCCGTGCGTGAGGTGGCCGCCGTGGGGCAAAGCCATACCCATCACCGTGTCACCGGGTCGGACGAAGGCATCGTACACGGAATTATTGGCAGCCGCTCCAGATAGGGGTTGAACGTTGACATGGATCTGGTCCGGCCCTATTGCATCGGTGGCGAAGCACTCGGCACACCGTCTGCGCGCTAGGGTCTCCACGAAGTGAACGTAGTCGCATCCTTTGTAGAATCTACGATCGCCGTAGCGCCGGTAGTACGCTAGTTGGTGATCGAAGTCGACCAGCAGCTCCTCGTCGTCTCTGGTCATGCGCGGCGGTGGATACCCCTCGGCGTAGACATTTGTGAAGACGGAACCCAGTGCTTGCCGGATGGGCAAAGAGCAGAAGCTCTCAGACGGAATCAGGATCAGCCTTCTGGCTTGTCGCTCCTCCTCGAAGCCGACAATCAGATCTATGTCAGGATCTACCTCCGAGATGTCCGTTCGAATCAGCAAGTCCTTGTAAGCCTTCACCGCACTAGCTCCTTCTGTGTATTCCTCCCCAAGATCCGAGTAGTTCACGCCGATCCTGTGACAGAGCATTCAACGGGCCCTGCCGCGAAACTACTAGTCTTCTATGACCCGCCAATACTTCATCTCCTTCTCCATCCGATCCTTCATCTTCTCCGCCAAGATCTCCGGCACTCTAATGTAGACCGCCTTGGCGTCCACAGCCACGCTACTGTCTTCCAGACGGAGTTCGCCAACCCCCTCAACAGTCCGGCTGCGCACTCGCGTGAGCTTACCCATCAAAGTGAGCTCCTTTCCGATGGGCACGGGCTTGCGGAAGCGCATTTCCGCCTTGGCCGTCATCATCCACGGGGTGTCACCTAGTTCCATGGCTGCCCTGCCTATGACCTCATCCAGCAGGGCGAACGTTATCCCCCCATGCAAGACGCCCGGGTAACCCTGGTGTTCCTCCTGGGGGGTGAACTGAGCCCACACACATTCTCCGTCGCTTTCGAAGATGATCTTCAATCCTACTGGGTTCTGCATCCCGCAGACGAAGCACATCCGCGAGTTGGGCTGTCTCTGTCTCATGAGTAGTCCTTTCCGCCGCGCCGCGTATCGCCATGGATGCAAGAGCAGGCGTGGTTGACCTATCGGTATCTGCCCAGCACAAGGCACGCGTCCTGTCCACCCAGACCGAATGAGTTGCAGAGGGCTACATCCACTTCCGACTTGCGGGCCACGTTGGGAACGTAGTCGAGGTCACATTCAGGATCGGGGGTCTCGTAGTTGATCGTGGGATGGATGATGCCATGCTCGATAGTCAAGGCGCAGACGATGGTCTCTACCGCTCCGGCTCCGCCGAAGAGATGACCGATCATGGACTTGGTGGAGCTAATCGGCACCTGGTAGGCCTGATCTCCGAAGACCTTCTTGATCGCCAGCGTCTCCATGGCATCATTGAGGGGGGTCGATGTACCGTGAGCGTTGATGTAGTTTACCTCTTCAGGCTTCAAACCAGCATCCTGCAAGGCCCACCTGATCGCCCGCGCTGCACCCTCCGCCTCTGGATCAGGGGCGGCCAGATTGTATGCGTCCGACGTTGCCGAGTATCCCAGGACCTCAGCATAGATGTGGGCACCTCTCTTCAGAGCATGTTCGAGATTCTCGAGGATCACGATGCCGGAGCCCTCTGAGCAGACGAAGCCGTCGCGATCCCTGTCGAAGGGGCGCGACGCCTTCTGAGGCTCGTCGTTACGGGTGGAGAGGCCTCGCATGGCGCAGAAGCCGGCCAAACCTATCTCAGCGTTGGCACTCTCCGTGCCTCCCGCAACCATCACTTGAGCTGCCCCCCTACGTACAACCTCGGCTGCCTCTCCCACGGCTTGTACGCCGGCAGCGCATGCCGTGGTCACCGTGTTGTTGTAGCCCTTGAGCCCGAACTGATGGCAGACGTGAAAGGCAGCGATGTTGGGCACCATGGTGACCAGGTAGAAAGGCGAGATGCGCTTGCCAGCGTCCAGATTGCGAACCGCCTCCACAGTAGCGTTGAGGCCCCCAATCGCCGTGCCGATCAGCACTCCCACCTGTTCGGCATCGATATCTTCGATCCTCAACTGCGCATCTTCCAGGGCCTCTTGTGTGGCAGCCACGGCGAACTGGCTGAAGCGCTCCATGCGACGTGCTTCCTTGAAGTTGATGTAATCAGTCGGATCGAAGCCTCTGACTTCCCCGCCAATCCTCGTAGGGTGGTTGCTGGCATCTATCTGTGTGATGAGGTCAATGCCCGAGCGGCCTTCTATGAGGCCCGCCCAGGTCTCCTCGAGATTCAACGCCAGTGGAGTAAGGGCTCCCATCCCGGTGATCACGACTCGGTGCCGCACAGTCAGCCGAGCCAGGAGGTCATCCAGCCCGGCCTCATCGAGAGCCAGTTCGCCAGATTCCTCGCTCTCCAAAGCTTCGAGTTGTTTCCGCAACGCCCTCCGCACATCGGATGGAAGATGTTCCAGTCTCTCT
>CAZNMJ010000023.1:0-23847 GCA_964573815.1 uncultured Anaerolineales bacterium | reverse complement strand
CGCGCTCGATGCTCTCCAGGTCGCCGATGTGCTGCTTGATTATGCTCAAGAGGTTCAGCATCGTGCATCTAGCTGCTTCCTGACCCTCTTCCACGGTGAGGTCGCTCCCCAGCTTGCCCGTGTATCTCAGCTCTCCATTGACGAAGCAACTTGAGCCCGCCGTGAACAGCATAGCACCAACCTCCACCGCCGTCACATAGAATCCCTTCGGCGTTGGTGGTTTGGGCAAAGTGTAGCCCAGCTCGCGAAGTTTCTCTTCTACTGACATTTCAAACCCCCTGTGTTTGCTGGCTGCCAGCACACCCCTGCCGGCAGCGATCTTCCTTGGTACTCCTCTCTCCTCGGCCTACCATGCTCAACGCGCTGACGCCAAGATCGAGAGTAGGTAATCGATCTCCTCCTCTGTGTTGAAGAAGTGTGGCGAGATTCGCAGTTCGTTCCCAGGGTTGATCGAGGCCACGATCTTCTTGTCCTGGAGAAGCTGCCCCATCTTCTGCCCGTCATCCACTGCACAACTCACGATGCCACTGCGCGGCCCACGAGGGGTGAGCATCTTGAAACCCAGGTCATCCAATCCCCTCCAGGTCTTCGCACTGAGCCGTAGCACCTGTTCTTCAATGCTGTCCATACCGATGCCATTGACGTACTCCAAGGCCGCTCTCAACTCATACGAGCCCTGAAAGTGAACGGTGGCAGTCTCGAACTTCTTGGCGCTCTCGTACAACTCGTGCGGGAAGAGATGGCCCTCGTCGGCCCAAGTCTTGACCTGGAGGAAGCCTCCAAAGAGTGGCTCCAGTCGCGGCAGCAACTCCTCACTGATGTAGAAAAAGGCAAGCCCCATGGGTCCGAGAAGCCACTTGTACGTACCAGAGGTGAGAAAGTCAATCCCGGCGCTCTTAACATCCACTTGAATGGCCCCCACAGCCTGGATGCCATCTACGTGCAGATAGGCACCGTGAGCGTGGGCTAGGTCAGCCAGTCCTTTGACGTCATACACGTAGCCATTGCGGTGAGAGACGTAGCTTACGCTGATGACCTTGGTCCTACCATCAACCACTTGCTCAAAGTCGGCAACGGTGACCGCACCGCCGCGGTTCTTCACGACTCGGCTTTCGACACCTCCGCTTCTCTCCAGATTGAGCCACACCACAGCATTCGAGGGGAAGCTCAGGTCATCCCACACCACGTTGTCCCCTGGCTGCAGTTCAAGAGAGGTGGCAACGATGTTGGTCCCCTGTGTCGTATTGGTCGTGATGGCGATCTCGCTGGGCTTGGCATTGATGAGCTGAGCAATGGTCGCCCGCACTTCGTCGAGCACCTCCAACCAGTTCCAGACGCGCCCGGCGACACCACGGCTACGCCACTCGAGGAAATCCTGTCCCGCTTGCAGCACAGGCAGGGGATAGGGACCGTCGTACGCAGTGTCCAAGTAGGTCAGTTCACTGGTGACCGGGAAATCGGAACGCACCTCGGGCTTCACATCACCTCCCAACCGACGTCAGATAGGGCATCAACGCTCGCGACTCGCCTCGAAATTGACCCGTGACAGTTTAGCATCGGTCTCCACTTGTGTCAACCGATTCCGCACAAGGGACGATCTCCGTTTGACTCTTGCGAGCAAGTGTGTTAAAATGGAATTGCCAGTGACCGGGAAGCCGGCCCTGAGCCCAGCCCTTGGACATCCTATGCTCGCAGTCGCTTGGATCTTGAGGACCGAGACGGCACTTGAGCCAAAAAGACGACAAACCATAGGTCCTTTTGGACATACGGCCTCTCCAGGTGCTCCTGAGAGGCCTCTTTTTGTCTTTCCTCCCCATCGGGAGGCCCTTTCATGATCCGGATAGAGAACCTGCACTACGTCTACAACGCCGACCAGCCGAACGCGGTAGCGGCCTTGCAAGGCATAAATCTGGAAATCGCCGAGGGAGAGTACGTGGTCATTATCGGCAGAAACGGCTCGGGGAAATCCACCCTGGCGAAGCACCTCAACGCTCTTCTCCTGCCCACCCAAGGTGATGTGTGGATCAGGGACATGAACACCAAGGATCCACAGCGTCTGCGAGCCATTCGCCACACCGTGGGCATGGTCTTTCAGGTCCCCGATAATCAGTTGGTGGCCACCGTGGTGGAAGAGGACGTGGCCTTCGGGCCAGAGAACATGGGTCTACCTCACGCCGAGTTGACACAACGGGTGGACGAGGCACTACGTTTGGTGGACATGATTCCCCACCGCACCAGGCCTCCGCACATGCTGTCTGCGGGCCAGAAACAAAGAGTGGCCATCGCCGGCGTCATGGCCATGCGGCCCAGCTATCTCGTCCTGGACGAGGCTACGGCGATGCTGGACCCCCAGGGACGGCGAGACTTGCTGGAGACCATGCAGCGTCTTCACCGCCAAGGGATCACCATCATTGCCATCACTCACTTCATGCCCGAGGCTGCGGAGGGTACGAGGGTCATCGTCCTCAATGAGGGAGCTATCGCCATGGATGGTCCTCCCCAGGAGGTTTTCGAGGAGGTCGAGAAGTTGCGCAATCTCGGCTTGGACATTCCTCCTGTCACCCAATTGGCCCGGCGCCTGCATCAGCGACAGCCATCCCTTCCGGGGACGCTGCTCACAGTGGAGCAAATGGTGGAGCAACTGTGCGACTATCGCCAGGCGGTGCAGGTGGAGGCATGAAACCGATAATCCAGGTAGAGGATCTCCATCATACTTATCTGGCCGGAACGCCATTCGAGGCGGTTTCGCTGCGCGGCGTGGATATGGAGGTGGGCGAGGGGGAGATCGTAGCCGTCATCGGCCCCACTGGCTCTGGGAAGTCCACCTTGATCCAGCACTTCAATGGATTGATCAGCCCACAGAAAGGCAGAGTCATCGTCGCCGGCCACGATCTGAGTGACGAGAAGTTGGACGTCAAGGCCCTCCGTCGCCAAGTGGGAATGGTCTTCCAGAGTCCAGAGCAGCAGTTATTCGAGCAATACGTGGGCGATGACATCGCCTTCGGTCCTCGCAAGTACGGCCTCGATGCCACGGAGGTTCGGCAACGGGTCCGAAAGGCGATGGAGATAGTGGGGTTGGGCTTCGAGGAGTTCAAGGACCGCCTCAACTTTTCTCTCAGCGGAGGCGAGATGCGTAAGGTGGCCATCGCCGGTGTCCTGGCTTTGGAGCCCAGGATCCTGATCTTCGACGAGCCGACCTCTGGACTGGATCCGGCCACCTCCCGCGAGTTGGTCTCCAAGATAGTGGAACTGCATGAGTGCGAGGGGGTGACCGTCATTCTCGTCTCTCATAACATGGAAGATGTGGCTCAGTTGGCGGACAGAGCCTACGCTATCGTTGGCGGGCGAACCGTGATGCAGGGAAGTCCGAGACAGGTATTCTCTCAGGTCGAACTACTGCGGGGCCACGGGCTGGATGTTCCCCAAGTCACCCAGGTGATGTACGGTCTGCGGAGCAAGGGCAGAGACGTGAGAGTCGATCTCGTGACCGTAGAGGAGGCCGAAGAGGAGATAAGTCGGTGTTTGAGCCTCTCCTGGCAGGAAGCAGACTAGACCTGTGAGCGAATTCAGCGCCTTTGGTCACATCACCATTGGCCAGTACCTGCCCTACAGTTCCTTAGTTCATCGCCTCGATCCCCGGGGCAAGATCGTCATGTTCGTTCTGCTGGTTGCAGCCGTTGCCTTCGCTGACTCCTATACTGCCAGCCTAATTCTACTCGTAGCTCTCCTGTGCATAGTCTATCTATCCCGCGTCCCACTTCGCTTTGCCCTACAAGGGCTGCGCCCCGCCCTGCCCTGGATCGCCATTTTCGCGACACTGCAGCTCTTCTTCTACAGAGGGCAGTACGGCCCCGAAGCATGCTCAGTCATCTGGAGTTGGGGGTACATCAATATCACTAGTTGCAGCCTCAGACTCATAACCTTGATGGTTCCTCGTCTTCTGGAGTTCATGATTCTCATCAGCCTGTTGACTTTGACGACCAGCATCACCGAACTGACACATGGCTTGGACAGGCTGCTGAGCCCGCTCAAGCGCTTGAGGTTCCCCGCCCATGAGCTGGCGATGGTATTTACTATCGCCCTGCGCTTTGTGCCTACCCTCGCTGAGGAACTGGAGAAGATAATGAAGGCCCAGGCCTCGCGGGGGGCCGACTTCGGCGAGCAGGGCAGGATGCGCTTCATTCAAAGGACGCGCAACCTCATACCGCTGATGGTGCCTCTCTTTCTCAGTGCGCTGCGGAGGGCAGAGGACTTGACCTTGGCCATGGAAGCTCGAGGATACACCGGCGGCAGAGGACGCACGAGCTTCATTCAATTGAAGAGCGTGCCCAGGGACTATTTCGCCTTGGCGCTGGTCGGTCTGTTCTGCGCCTCCATATTGATATACGACTTCACGGCCCTCGATGGGCGTGTTGTGAGTACAATCGTAGCCTTTGTGCATTGGATCCTACCCCATGTCGTTGCCTGAAGACTAAGACGTTTTCAAGAAAGGAGACAAGGATGGAGAACAGTGGAAGACGCACCGTGGTGCGTAAGATCGTCGTAGCAGGTGTGCTGGGCGCTATCGTGACTCTGCTGGGATACTTGGGGCCCGCAGGTCCCGGGTTCATACCTGTGCCGACAGCAGCGGGGCACGCGACTACATTGCACGTGCCCGTCATCGTCGGTGGCATTTTGGAGGGACCAATCGTGGGGTTGGTCTTGGGCGTGATCTTCGGCGGGTTTAGCTGGTACCAAGCTGGTCCAGCGGGCCAGCCTCTCTTCATGGACCCCCTTGTCGCGGTCTTGCCGCGCCTCTTCATCGGCATCACGGCCTGGGCGGCGTACGTGGGCTTCAAGAGGACTGGTAAGTATGCGGCCATGGCGCTGGCCGGCTGCCTGGTGGTCATCTGCGGCGCCTTCGTCTATTGGGTCGTCGCTGTGAACCTGGCCCTGGCAGGGGTCATCGCCGCCGTTCTGCTTGCACTGATAGCAGGATTCATCTACCTCGCACTTCAAGAGAACAGAGAGTGGCAGGCACTGATCCTTGCAGGGGCAGTAGGCACCTTGACCAACACCATCCTGGTGCTGACCATGGCAGTGGTAAGGGGCTTCCTCACACCCGAGATCGCGCTGACGGTAGCCGTGACTCATGGAGTGCCGGAGGTAATCGTCGCCTGCATCATCGTGGTTGCGGTGGTGGGAGCCTGGAAAGGGGTGGAAACTCGCCGGGCAGGTGCCACTGTCTGAGGTGCTGAACTCGGCCTACATCCCCAGGGCCACCCTAAGGACGACGAAGCCAAGCAGAGGCAGGCCCACTATCCCGGCCAACTGTAGCAGGGTCGCAAGCCAGTTATGGGGGACCTTTGTGCCATCCCTCGACACACCGTAGATGGGCGCAAAGAAGCACGTCAGGCTGAGTGCGACGTACAAACCTATCTTCACAAAGTAGTCAGGCGTGAAGGCGCCTGACCGCTGTGGCAACTCTATGCCTTCGATGCTCAGGCGCAGGCCGAAGAGCGCGAACAGGGTGGCACAGCTCAGTCCATACCTGGTGACGCTTCTCACGGCGGCGCGTGTCAAAGACGTCGCAAGCAAGCGCCTCCATTCAGAGGTGGCGACGAGTTGCCTCCAGGCCATCATGCTCACCATGTAGAACGCAAGCGACAGGCTCGCTTCCCTGCCGGCTATGGTCAGCCAGTTGTGAGCCATCCACCATGACCCGTAGTCGGCGGCCATCTTCGGTACGTCGAAAAGCACGATGGCCAAAGCGAAGAGGAGCGAAAGGTACCACCAAAGGCTCTGGTGGTAGAGCCGTCCCACGTCAGGAGATGCATGCCCCGATAGTATAGCGTTATACACCCTCGCTATGGCCTTGGGCTGCCAGAGGTAGAACGCGCAAGTGGTGGGAAATAACACAAGGAGCAGCACCTGGGCGTGCCAATCATCCAGGCTACCGAGGAATACTCCGCTACTCCTCAGACAAGCGAGGACAGAGGGCAAGACGAACAGGTACAGGAGACTCCAGGCGATCGTCGCCAGAGCCAACGTGAGCGTCCTCAGTTTCAGTGTCTCCAAGAGGAACCTGGCCACGGGATCTGCCTGATAGATCCTGCTGGCCGTGAACCTGCCTGGCTGCGGGGCGCGCTGGTCCTGTTCTACTAGTACCGGCTGCCGCTCAACGACTGGTCGATGTTCCCCGCTATCACCAGGTCTGTGCACTTCCACCTGTACCTCGCCACTGGTCAAGCATCAGTGGTTCCAGCTTTCGTGACAAGCTCTGAGCACCTTACAAACTATCCCCCAAGTACCCACAGACTGACCACCATCACGGCCATGCCCATCACCACGCCGATGATGGAAACATGCGCCTCGCCGTAAGAGCGCGCGACGGGAACCAGTTCGTCGAGGGAAATGAAGACCATGACGCCCGCCACAGCCGACAGCATCAAGCCGAGGAGGTCATCGTTCAACAAGGGCAGCAGCAGGATCGCGGCCACGAGTGCGCCCACTGGCTCCGCGACTCCAGCCAGGAAGGACCACAAGAAAGCCATCCTGCGGCTGCCGGTGGCGGCATACACCGGTACCGAGACGGCCAGGCCCTCCGGGATGTTGTGGAGAGCAATGGCCACAGCTATGGCAGCGCCCAAGGTCACGTCTTGCAATGTACCAGCGAGTGTAGCCATTCCCTCTGGGAAGTTGTGGACTCCGATGCCCAAGGCCACGAGCAGGCCGGTCTTCAGGAGACCTGCCTGCTGCCCACCTGGCGGAGCCCGTTCGGCCAGATACTGGTGGGGAATCAGCACATCCAGCACAAACATGATAAACATCCCGACGAAGAACGCTAAATAGGCAGGAAGGAACCCCACCGTCTCAATACCATGGCTCAGCAGCTCCATGAAAGACAGCAGCAGCATCACCCCGGCGGAAAAGCCCAGAGTCAAGGCCATAAAACGCGAACTCGGCTTCCGCACGAAGATGGCCAAGAGGCTGCCGATGGTCGTGGACAAGCCAGCCAGTGTGCTCAGCACGAGGGCGATGGCGACATTGCCGGGCATGAGTCTTTTCTCCAGCCAGTCATTGTACCGAGTGAATTAGAGCACAAACCCACGGCATTATCAAGACCCACATGCTGATGGATTGCGGACCACGACAGACTCACAGCGCATGAGCAGCCGACGTGGGGTCACATCATCCCCTGCAAACTAGGCCTTGCATCAGCGCAGCCGCTTCCATATACTATCCTCATAGAGGCTGTCCGGAAATGACTGTCAAGGACCAATATGACGTAATCGTGGTGGGCGCCGGGCACGCGGGCTGCGAAGCTGCTCTCGCAGCGGCACGGATGGGCTGTCGCGCGTTGCTCTTGACCCTAAGTCTGGATAGCATTGCGGAGATGCCCTGCAATCCGAGCGTCGGTGGACCAGCCAAGGGCCACCTCACCCGAGAGATCGGGGCGCTAGGAGGGGAGCAAGCGCGAAACATCGACCGCACCTTTATTCAGATCCGACTGTTGAACCAGAGCAAGGGTCCAGCGGTTCACGCCTTGCGCGCCCAGGCGGACAGACGCCTCTACTCCCTGACGATGAGAAAGACCCTGGAAGGCAAACCCCGCCTGGATCTCAAAGAGGGCATGGTGGCCAAGCTCTTGGTGAAGGGCAACAGAGTGAGAGGTGTGGAGACCAGCGAACGGCAGCAGTATCTCGGGAAGGCAGTGGTCTTGACCACCGGCACCTTTCTGAACGGACGCCTTACTCGCGGCCCCAGCACATGGCCGGGAGGACGTATCGGGGAAGATCCCGCCGTCGGCCTCTCGTTGTCTCTGCTGGAGTTGGGTTTCAGGGTAGAGCGACTGAAGACCGATACCCCTCCCCGTGTGGATGCGCGCACCATAGACTTCAGTCAGACCAAGGTCCAGTTGGGCAGCGAAGAGCCGCTGCACTTCAGCTTCTCCTATCCGGAAGCAGGCATCCAGCCTCCGCCCCCCCTTCTGGGTGGCCACGAGCCCCGCACCATCTATCCTCTGCCGTTGCAGACCGAATGGCGTCCCCAGTTGCCTTGCTACCTGGTCTGCACCAACCGGGAGACGCACAAGATCATCCTGGACAACCTCCACCGGGCCCCTCTGTATGATGGAACCATCGAGGCCGAAGGTCCCCGTTACTGCCCGAGCATAGAGATCAAGGTGCCCTCCTTCCCTGACAAGGAGTCCCACCAACTGTTCCTCGAACCGGAGGGATGGCGCACCAACCAGGTGTATGTGCAGGGAGCCTATACCAGCCTGCCTGAGGACGTGCAACTAGCGATGCTCCGCACTATTCCGGCCCTGCGAGACGTGGAAGTCATTCGCTTCGGTTACGCCGTTGAGTATGACTACGTGCCCTCCTCCCAGCTCAGCTCTTCCCTGGAGACGAAGCTGGTCGAGGGTCTGTTCCACGCGGGTCAGATCAACGGCACCTCCGGTTATGAGGAGGCAGCATCGCAGGGCATCATGGCTGGAATCAACGCTGCCCGCAAGGTGCACGGGCAGCCACCGATCGTCCTGCGTCGCGACCAGGCCTACATCGGCGTGCTCATCGACGATCTCACCACCAAAGAGATACGCCAACCCTACCGCATGATGACATCCCGCGCCGAGTACCGTCTACTCCTTAGACAAGACAACGCCGATTTGCGGCTTTCGCCCATAGGGTACGAAGTGGGCCTGCTGGATCGCGTGGTTCACGAAGCAGTGGAGAGAAAGCGCAGGTCCATCGACGAGGAGTTATCTCGCCTCAGCAAGACCTGGATACGGCCGACGTCCGAAACCAACGAGCTTCTCGCGACCTGGGGTCTGCCGTCCTTGCACGACGGCGTTAATGCGCTTCAGTTCCTGCGTCGCCCCGAGGTGAGTTACGAGATGGTGGAAACACTCCGCCCCAACTCACAACCACTGCCGGCCGACGCTGCATACCAGGTGGCGACGGAAGCGAAGTATGCCGGCTATATCGAGAAGCAGCGCCAGCAAGTGGAACGTATGCGGCGCCTGGAGGAGCGGCACATCCCACACTCCTTTGACTACGACGCCATCGTGGGTGTCCGCAAAGAGGCGCAGGAGAAGCTAAAGCTATTCCGTCCGGCAACCGTGGGGCAGGCCTCCCGCATCAGCGGGGTCAACCCTGCTGACATCTCCATCTTGCTGGTGTACCTGGAGAGGGCGAGACGAGGCCAGGCTTAGTGTTGCGACTCTGCCATCAGCAGGCGCAGTCGCGACCACTCCTTGGGACCGCAGCAGAAGTTCAGTTGAAGTTACCAGCAAGAAAGGAGGGTGAGGACACTGTCATGTCCTCACCCTCACACTGTCTTTCACCGCCTGGCGCAAGGTCCGCGCGCCAGCCCGACTAGGAGCCAGCTTTCTCCCTGGGCTTGTAGATGCGCACCCAAGCCAGCAGCCAGACCGCTCCCAGCCCGAAAATGGTCACCAGGAGACTGAACAGCCCTCCCAGGAAGGGGATGCTCCTCACCAGTACGAAGATGGCCAGCCCTATGAGCAAGGGGATCAGGCCCATGGCCTTGTCCACCCATGCCGGAGCGGTGTCCTTCAAGATCAACCACCCTAGGAGGTAGCTGAAAGCTATCTTCGTAATGTAGATAGCGATCATGGAGAAACCCACGATCAAGACGGTCTCAAGGACCAGCCAAGTGCCCATGATCGGCCATGCTAGGCCTCCCAACGTCGCCAGGCCGGCGATGATATTGAGCACGATCATCACCATGAACAGCAGTGGCACAGCAACGAAGAAGGCCACCAAGACCGCGACGCCCCAACCGAGGCTGTGTACCGGCTTCTCCTTCCAGTGCTGAACCACTTCCTTCAGCCACTTCGGTATGAGCCACAGGAGTAGCACGCCGATGATCAGCAGGCTAACGAAGTTGCGCACAATACCGATGATCCAGCGGATGATCCACCAGACGATGCCAGCCAGCGTGAGTGCGCCAGCAGGAATCTCTGGTACCTCCACCTCCGGGGCCTCAACTTCCTCCGGCACCGGCGTCTGGTAGACGATGGCACCACCTACCACATCTGGAATCTCGACCGTGACGGGGCTGGTGTACGTCAATTCGCCATCTATCTGTGCTTCCTCAGATATTCTGAGTCCCGGACCGACGATCCGAGCCGGTGCGTACGGGTTCCACATAGTCATGAAGAAGCTCACTTGCTCGAACTCCGGATCCGGTTCCTCCACCTCGGCCTTGACGTCGCCCGTGATGTGGCCAGAGATCTCCAACGCAGCAAGGCCAGCCTGCACGTCTCCGTCGATCTCCCCTCCAAGCAGTGCTTGATATCCCGCAATGAACACATCACTCGCTATCACACTGCCTGGTTCTGCCGTGAAGCCAAAGCCAGCACCGAAGACATCGTCCCCGACCTGACCACCCGAGCCCAAGCGCAGATCGCTGCCGGCTATGCGCGCGTCATCGGCGACGGTGCCATTGATATGCACTGTGCCTCCGGCACACCAGAAATCCTCCTCCACGACGCCGTTGACGGTTATCTCACCACCCACCGCGATTAAATCGCCATGGATGGTAGCATTGACTATTACCTCCCGTCCTGCAACGTACAGATCATCGTCTACATCCTCGTCAATCACTACCACGTCCCCGCCCTCGAACTCAGCAGCGAGAACGGGTGCGGCCACCAGTAGAGAGAGCAAGAGCAACAGTCCGACAGCGATCAACGACCTCTTCAAGTAGCGCCTGTTCATCTGTGTTCCTCCTTCTATTCCCTCCTCTTCGCGCCCGGCGAGCATGCCTTGGGAAGCCTGGAGATCGCAACCCAATCCGCCCGACGACCGCCACATCGTGAGGGCGAAGCCGCGACGCTCGGCTGTGACTCCTTACAGACCAGTATACCACTCCTTGATGATTTCTGCAAGTGCCGCTGCGGATGGACACAGCCTTGTGGCGACGACTCGCCCCCTCGCGGGGTCGGCTGATGGTGCACGCGCCGCGTTTGGTTTGGCCACCCTTTGGCGCAGAGGTCGACCCGGGCAACCAAGTACCCTCGCCCTGGTGAAGACACTCAGTGAGAATACCAACGGCAGAGAGATTGTCAGGGATTGGCGACTTCCACCGTCCCCAGCGTGAAGGTCCGCTCCCAAGCACCCGACGGGGACCAGAAAGGTATGATCTCGCTCTCCCCCGTGGTCCTTATGGCCTGCAGGGTCAGCGTCAGAGCATAGTTCCCGGGCCCGATGTGCTCGGGGATGCGGAGACTGCGCACCTCCCGCACCAGTTCCTCACTCTGCCACAAGGTGCTGGGGTAGGCCGAACTCAGATAACCACCCTCTTCACTGGCAGTCACTCGGCCCTCCGCATCTCTCAGCTGGACTGTGCCCTCTAGCATGGGCAAAGGAGCATCCCAGACCTTCCACAACAGTTCCAAGCGGATCTCTTCTCCTGCCTCGGCCTCTCCTGGCTCAAACTCATACCCCACCAGCTGCAGCAGATTGCCGAAGTTGGCCCAGGGCTCGTGATCCATCTGCGGCGGACGGGAGGGCACAAGAGGTCTGTCCACCACGATGCTCCCCATGGTGCCATCCCCGACCATCGGAGGAACAGGCTGACCAGTGGCGGCGTCATACAGCTCCGCGACCAAGTCATATGGCATAGGTGGCGTGCCCGATGCTATGGCCAAGGTGACGCTTTGAGACATTTCCTGCCCCACAGGCGATTCCGATGTGGGGGGCGACAGAGGCCAACGGTACTGAGCGAAATCAGGACCACCGCTCGCCCTCAGATGGACGAGAATGTCGTAGTCTCGCTCTGGAGTTCTCTCCGCCTGCCAGTGCAGGGTCACAGGCAACTCATCGCCGGCGCGGACACCCTCCGCACCCTCATAGCCCAGCAGCGTGATTCCGTCCGCGAAGTCGATGTCCAGAGGATGGTATCGCGTCGCAGTCTCGTACTCTGGGCCTGGGGCGGTAAGATAAGACTGTACCCGCATGTAGCCCTCGCCGGCGAACTGCACGTCCCCCACCGCCCGCCCATGCTCCTCCAACCAGGCACGGATGAACCCGTTGGGGTCAGTGACGGTATCATAGATACGATACACCCACACGCGAGGATGCGCAGCGAATACCCGCTCCAGTGCCTGGGCCGTCTCCTCCTCGGTGGTGCTGTAGAAATCGGAGGCGGGATCCCCCCAGCCCAATCCTTCATCGCCACCAATGACCCCTGTCTCCAAGATCAAGACGCCATCCTCGTGCTGATAGCTCGGCTCGTAGTCCGGCAGGCGTCCTCGCCAGGCAATCTCCCCTTGGTAGTAGTAGAGGAAAGGAGGGTAGGCGTAGCCCGCGTTGATAAGGACAGCGTCCCCGGGCGCGATCCTCTCCTGCAAGTAGCTCACCGCTCCCCTATGGTCGTCGGCCGCGTAATCCGTCGCGAAATGGAAGTTGTAGATCGAATAGCCCGAGGCGACGATCAGGACCAGGAGGCCAACAGCCAAGGCAGGCCTTGATATCTCCCTGAGCCTCACGAAGCCCAGCGCCAACAGGAGATAGAAGGGTGGCGAATACGTGAACATGTACCGCACATGGAACAGTGGCGTTCCAAGTGAGAGAGCGTATATCAACAGGAGAGGCACGAAAGTGTAGACGCAGAGAAGGATGGTCCGGGCCTTACCCTGGTCGCCTGCCGGTGGCTTCAGCAAGCCTAGAAGGTAGACTGCAAACAGGAACGAGAGGAGAGGCCAGATCAAGAAGCTCTCTGGATCCACAGACAGCCCCAGCGAGAGGGCAGCCCAGGACTCGATGAGCATAGTCCCCAAGCCGGCGAATCCACGCCACGGTGGGACAGGGGGATCTAAGGCCTGTCGTAGCGCTATGGGCAGCCATGGTAGATACAGCAGTAGGACGGCGCCCTGCGCCAGGAGCCAGTGTGCCAAGGAGAAGGGGGGGCTCTTCCTGCCCAGTCGGTGGAACAGCCACCAGCCGAAGACGAAGAGGTTCTCGGCCAAGAGTAAGAAGGCGAAGTAATATAGGGCGTATAGGCCCGCAGCTGCTGAGAGAACGTAACCAAGCCAGTACCACCGCCTCCCGCCACGCCCTTCTCGCCCCATCATACCAGTCAGCCGCATGAGGCAGTACAGCGAAGTCAGGCCCAGAAAGGCTCCCAGGGTGTACATTCGTATCTCCTGGGAATACCACAGGTTGAAGGGGGAAATCGCAACCAAGAACGCAGCCAAGAGGCCGATGCGGCTACCGTACAGATCGTCTGCCAGCCGATAGGACAGGGCGACGAGTAAGACGCCGAAGATCAGTGACAGGTAAGCAGATGAGAACTCGCTGGGGCCAGCGGCCCGGATCCACAAGTGCAGCAGATAGTAGTAGAGGGGCGGGTGGATGTCGCCAGCGGTGTGGAGGGTAAGGCTCCTCAGGTCCTTCATCGCCAGGTGGAGGCTGACACCCTCGTCATACCAGATGCTCTGGTATCCCAGGCGATACAGCCGCAGGGCAAAGGCGGAGAGGATGATCAGTATCAACAGCACCCTCACTCCCCTGGGGGAGCTCCACCACCTGAGCCTGTGTCTCAATGTGACCCGTCCGCTTTCAAACGCTCTGCCCATCAACGCCCGCCAGTCTTGACTAGCTGCTACCGCCGATATCCTAGCACACCTGGAATTGTACCAGCAACTTTCTCAGACCGTGCCGCCTGTGGTATAATGCCCGGTCAGAGGACAGCTATCCCGCAAGCGAGCCTGTGAAAGCATGAGTGAGTTCGTCGTCATCGCCTCGGTAGTGGTCGCCACGGTGGCGGCACTGCTGGCCTGGTTCTACAGGGGCCTGCTCATGAGCCTGGCTGTCAGATTGCTGGCCGCCTCACTGCCCAACGCTGCCAAGCGTCGTGGTCTGAAGATCAGCTTGGGCAGCCATCAGGGAGGATGGATCAGGTTCACCCTACGGGCCGACCTGGGAACGGCACTCTCCGAGGTTCTCGGCGGCCCGGTGGAGGGAGCGGCCCTTTCTCGCTTTGGAGGCTTCAACCTCAGCCACGTCTACTCCGACTTCATGAACCCGGATTCCCCGTACTACCAGGCCTGGCTGGGAGCATACGCGGTCTTCGACGACAAAGATCGACGAGCATTTGGCTTTAACGACAAGGGAGACTACGTCCCCGAGGAAGCCATGGTGGTGCTGGAGGCCGATCAGAGGCTGGTCTATCGCAGTGCCGGCTGCCCTCACAAGTTCCCCGATGGCAACGTTGTCAGGCTGAGAGGTGAGCTAGCGGCGGAGCAACTGGAACTCGATGGTCTGTCGTGGTGGAGGATCACAGGGGAGGCAGAGACCTGGTCGGCATATCACCGTGGGACAGTTCCAGAGGCTAGCCGCCTGCGCAGTAGCGTATACGGCGTGGTTCCCTCCTCAGCAAAGCACGACGTAGATGACTTCCACCCGCTTCGCTATAAAGGCGAATTCTGGATGCGGTACTTCCCTGAATACAAGGCTACTTGTGCCAAGTTCTACATCTACCCCTATTACGATGATCGATACGGTAGCGAGGTGACCAAGGGAGAGCACCTCGTCGCCGAATGCCGCGAACTCCTGGCGACCATCACTTTCAGCAGGCAGTGACTCCCATGGACTCAGACTTGGGTCTGATACAGGTCTTCACAGGCGACGGAAAGGGTAAAACGACAGCAGCCTTGGGCCAGGCAATGCGCGCGGCGGGGCACGGCTTCAAAGTCTACATCGTCCAATTCATGAAAGGCTGGCCCTACTACGGGGAGTTGAAGACGGTGGGCCAGCACCCCAACATTACCATCAAACAGTTCGGGCGCCCCGATTTCGTGGATCACGACAATCCTGAGCCGGTTGACGTCCGCATGGCCCAAGAGGCGCTGGAGCACAGTCGCGAGATAGTGATGAGCGGAGAGTACGACCTGGTCATCCTGGACGAGGTCAACGTCGCCCTGGAGTGGAAGCTGATAGAGTTGGAGGACCTCTTGGCCCTTCTGGAAAAGAAGCCAACACAGGTAGAGTTGATACTCACGGGCCGGTACGCGCATCCTGAGGTCATCGCCAAAGCTGACCAGGTCACGGAAATGCGAGAGATAAAGCACCCCTACCACAAGGGGCTCCTAAGCCGCCGAGGAATAGACTACTGACAGGAGAGGCAGATGTTTGACAAGGAGAAGCTTGAGAGCATCCGCGATAGCTACGAACGCTGGGAGGAAACCACTCTGCAGCGACGCCTGGCCCAGCATCCCGAGCGCAGAGAGCAGTTCACTACGGGGTCGGGCAAGGAAATGAAGCGACTCTACACGCCCTTGGATATCGCCGACCTGGATTATGAGCATGACCTCGGCATGCCGGGGGAATACCCCTTCACGAGAGGTGTCCACCCCACAATGTACAGAGGCCGGCCCTGGACGATGCGCATGTTCGCGGGCTATGGCACGGCAGAGGAGACCAACGCCCGGTTCAAGTATCTTCTGGACCACGGCGAGACCGGCCTCTCCGTGGCCTTCGACTATCCCACCCTCTACGGCTACGACACTGATGCCCCTGAAGCCAGCGGTGAGTTCGGCAAGTGCGGCGTGGCCGTCTCCTCCATGAAAGACATGGAGATACTGTTCGACGGCATCCCCCTCGACAAGGTCACCACCTCCATGACCATCAACGGGCCCGCAGCGATCGTATGGGCCATGTATATCGCCGCCGCCGAGAAGCAGGGTGTGCCACAGGAGAGCCTGGGCGGCACCATACAGAACGACATCCTCAAGGAGTACATTGCCCAGAAATCGTATATCTTTCCACCTGAACCCTCCATGCGCCTCATCGTGGACACCTTCGAGTACGGCTCCAAACATGTCCCGCGCTGGAATACTATCTCCATCAGCGGCTACCACATCCGGGAGGCTGGCTCCACTGCCGTTCAAGAACTGGCCTACACGCTGGCTGACGGCCTGGCATACGTGGAAGCCGCCGTAGAGCGCGGTCTGGATGTCGACGAGTTCGCCCCTCGCCTCTCGTTTTTCTTCAACGCCCAGAACGACTTCTTCGAGGAGATTGCCAAGTACCGAGCTGCGCGCCGCGTCTGGGCCCGGGAGATGCGCGAACGGTTCCAGGCCCAGAATCCCCGTTCCTTATGGCTCCGCTTCCACACCCAGACAGCAGGGGTGAGTCTCACCGCCCAGCAGCCGGAGAACAACGTGGCCCGGGTGGCAATCCAGGCCTTGGCTGCGGTCCTGGGAGGCACCCAGTCCTTGCACACCAACTCCATGGATGAAGCTCTCGCCCTTCCCGGCGCGTTGGCAGCACGCGTCGCCTTGCGGACGCAACAGATCATCGACCACGAGAGCGGTGTGTCCAATTCCATCGACCCTCTGGGGGGTAGTTTCCTGATAGAGAGCCTCACCAACAGCATGGAGGAGGAAACGTACGAGATCTTCGCCAAGATCGAGGAGTTCGGAGGGGTGGTACCGGCCATCGAAGCAGGCTACTTCCAGACGGAGATCGCCCACAGCGCATATCGGTATCAGCGCGAAATCGACACAGGTGAGCGTACCATCGTGGGCGTGAACGCCTATCGTCTGGATGAGCCTCTGACCATACCACTGCTCAGGATGGACCCGGAGGGATACGAGCGGCAGGTGAACCGCCTCAATGAGCTGAAAGAGGAGCGCGACAACGAGGAGGTTGAGAGGCGGTTGAAGGACCTGCGCCAGGCCGCCGAGGGCACTGAGAACCTCATGCCGCATATCCTCGACGCCGTCAGAGCCTACGGCACCCTGGGCGAGATCTGCGGCGTCCTGCGGGAAGTCTTCGGCGAGTATCGGGAACCAGTCATCATCTGACCAGCCATTCCACGCACCATCAGACAGGCCTGCTTGCAGGGAACCCTGCTGGAAATGCGGAACTGACCTGACATGGAGCGCAAGCAGGTTCACTGCACGACGGTCACCTCGCCTTCCTTCAGCTTGGCCTTTGATGCTCCGTGCAGCCAGATGCCACCTACCCTCCTCCCAGGGGGTCAGCCCATCGCTTCATCCTCTCCATGCAAGCCATCAACCAGACCAAACCACTTGCCTAGTACCCGAAGCTAGGCTATCATAACCACCAAGCTCGCGGGGAAACAGGGTCTTCCCGCTGCTGACGTCCGATCCCAGACGAAACAGCAATTGCGGTCCTCACCCATCAGAAGGAGTTGACAATATGAACACCAAGGAGTTCACCATCCTGCATTCCAACGACATGCACGGAGATTTCCTCGCTGAGGTGGCGGGTGCCGAAGGCAATCTCTTGGGAGGGCTGGCGCTGCTCTCGGGCTACGTGAACAAGGTTCGAGAAGAAGAGGAGAACGTCCTGTATGTCATCTCGGGCGACATGGTGCAGGGATCTCTAATCGATTCAGAGTTCAAGGGCATCTCAACGATAGAGATCATGAACTACATTGCGCCCGACGTCGTCACACTGGGCAACCACGAGATCGACTATGGCTTACCTCACCTGCTGTTCCTGGAGAAGATGGCCAATTTCCCTATCGTCAACGCCAACATGTACATCGCCAAGTACGGCAAGCGATTGATGCAACCGTACCTCATCATCAACGTGGCCGGGTTCGACATCATGTTCATCGGCATCATCACCGAAGCCGTTCTCCAGTCTTTGAAGATGGACAGGCTAGTTGGCACCTTCATCTCGCTGGAGGACGCGAGCCGCGAGGTGGGGAAGATCTGCAATGCCTACAAAGACGAAGACATCGACCTGACAGTTCTTCTCACACACGTAGGTTTTGAATCGGACCAAGAACTGGCGGGGCTGCTCGACCCGGAATGGGGCGTTGATATGATCATCGGCGGGCACTCCCACACCCTCCTAGAAAAACCCGCGGTTGTCGACGACATCCTGATCGTGCAGGCCGGCACCGGGACGGACCAGATTGGGCGGTTCGACATCGTGGTGGACGACGACACCAACAGCGTCGTGGAATGGGAGTGGCAGCTCCTACCCGTAGACGGGTCTCTCGCGGAGCCCGACGAGGAACTCCAGAAGTTCATTGACTCATTCAAGCAGGAGGTGGACAGAAAGTACAATGCGGTCATGTGCCGGCTGGCGCAGAAGCTGACCCACCCCAAGCGAGAGGAAGAGACGTCGCTGGGCAACTTGTTCGCGGACATCTTTGCGGAGCGCGCCCAGGCTGACGTCATGTTTGTGGGGAGTGGTTCCATCCGTGGTACCGAGTTAGGGCCTCTTGTGACTTTGGGGGACTACACCGCCATCTTCCCCTTCGATGACGCCCTATACAAGTTCACCATCACCGGAGCACAGCTCAAACAGATCTTCGAGCACATCCTACGTCCGGAAAACAGAAACAGAGAAGGAGAATGCTATCAAGTCAGCAAGGGCGTCAAGACCGTCTATGTAGATGCCACGAGAAATCTGGAAACACTAACCATCGATGGGCAATCCGTCAAAGATGCGGACCAGTACACCATCGGCCTGCAGGGGTATCACTACGAGAACGCGACACCGAACATAGGGCTGTCGCCTCAGGAGTTGACGGCGCTTCAGCCGTCAAGCGTCGTTACGACATCAGTCCTGGACGTGTTGGAAGAGTACCTGAGATCCCATCAAAACCTCAGCAGCAGAGTCGAGGGTCGACTGACCTTCAAGACCGCCCCATGACCTCGGGGTCCAGAATCTCCTTCACCAGGATGCGAGTCGCTGCGCATCCCGCTGATGGCGTTTCCCGCCGACGCTCCGACTGACTTGCACGCACCAGCGTGGGACCAAACCCATGCCGAAGTGAAGAGGAACAACGAAAGGAGGTACTACAATGAAGAATCCATCGTTCCTCGACCGGCTGCGCTATGCCTTTGACAACCTGATGTCGAAAGGCACCATTGCCATGATTGGCTGGCTGGCTCTGATCACCCTGCTGGTGACATTGGCAGTCTCCGCCATCGTGTGGCTCACGAGGATTGCCTCCGAACCCAGCTTTCCCGACCAGTTCTGGGCCTACTTGACGCTGGCTTTGGACACCGACGCCTGGACGGACCAAGGTTGGTCGTTTCGTCTGGCCGGCCTCACCATCGCCTTCACCGGCATCTTCGTGACCAGCATTCTCGTGGGCTTGTTGGCCACGGGAATAGCCAACAAGATCGAGGATTTGCGAAAAGGACGCTCCAAGGTCATCGAGAGAGGCCATACGGTCATTCTCGGCTGGTCCGAACAGGTGTTTCCTATCATCTCCGAACTGCTCGTTGCCAACGAGAATCAGCCGAAGTCTTGCATCGTCATCCTCGGCGCCAAGGGCAAGGTAGAGATGGAAGAGGAAATCAAGGATAAGGTTGGCGACTCTGGCCGCACGCGAATCGTCTCCCGGCGCGGAAACCCTATGGAAATGACCGACTTGGGCATCGTCAGTCTCCACACTGCCAAATCTATCATCATCCTCGCGCCCTACAGTGATGACCCGGACTCGAGCGTGATCAAGACCATGCTGGCGATCACCAGAAGTCCTGACCGCCGGCCCGAACCGTACCACATAGTGGCCGAGATTCACGATCCCAAGAATCTGGAAGTGGCGCGGATCGTCGCCAGAGACGAGGTCGAACTGGTACTGACGGGTGCTCTCATCGCGCGCATTACTGCGCAAACCTGCTGCCAGTCCGGCCTCTCCGTGGCTTACACTGAATTGCTGGATTTCGCCGGCGACGAGATCTACTTCAAGGCCGAACCGGGCCTCGTCGGCAAGACCTTCGGGGAAGCCTTGCTCGCGTACGAGGACTCGGCGGTGATCGGACTATGCCCCCGGGAAGGCCAGCCGAAGCTCAACCCACCGATGAGCACGCCGATTGGCGACGGAGATCAGATCATCGCGATTTCCGAGGACGATGACACGATTGTCCTGTCAGGCCGGGAGGATCTGGAGATCAACGACGACGCTATCCGGATTGCGCAGTCCACCGAACTGAAGCCGGAGCACACGCTGATCCTGGGTTGGAATTGGCGTGCGCCCTCCATCATCAACGAACTGGATCATTACGTCGCGCCTGGTTCCACCGCCACCCTGGTGGCCGACTTCGCTGACGGTGAAGCTCAGATCCGCCAACATTGCACGCAGATCAAGAACCAGACCATCACCTTTCAACAGCGTGATACCACCGACCGACGCACTCTGGACGAGTTGCTGTCTGGGACGTGTGACCACGTGATCTTGCTGCCGTATTCTGATACGCTTGACGTCCAGCAAGCCGACGCCCGCACATTGATAACCTTGTTGCACTTGCGAGACATCGCCGATCACACGGGATACTCCTATTCCATCGTCAGCGAGATGCTGGACATTCGTAACAGAAACCTAGCCGAGGTCGCGCAAGCCGACGACTTCGTTGTCAGCGATAGACTCATCAGCCTGGTCATGTCACAGATCTCAGAGAATAAGGCGCTCGGCGCCGTGTTCGCTGACCTCTTCGACCCTGAGGGCTCGGAGATCTACCTCAAACCAGCCGCGAACTACGTTGAGCCGGGCAAGCCGGTCAACTTCTACTCAGTGATGGAAGCCGCCAAGCGCCAAGGTGAAACAGCGCTCGGCTACAGAGTTCTGGCTCAGGCCAACGACGCGTCAAGGGCCTATGGAGTGGTCCTGAATCCGGACAAATCGGTCCCGGTCACTTTCGCCGAACAGGACCGGATAATCGTTCTGGCTGAAGAGAGACGGCTCAGCGAAGGCCCCTGACCTAGCAGCCCGAGATACCCAAGAGGCACAGCAACCGTTGTTGGGGACGGAATGGAGCAGCGCCTCTCGGCTGCGATGACTGGTTCGCACCAGACCAGCTGGCGCCACTTGAGCGCCCTTACAGGCGCCCAAGCCGAGGAGAGCCGTATCGTGGGCCCCTACTATGCCTCAGCCGCATCAGGCCCACACTCGGCGGTTCTGCGGCTTGACCATCGAGCGTTGCTCAACCCTCCTCACTCAGGAAATCGAGCACCAGCTGGTTGAACTCTAAAGGTCGCTCCAATTGGGGCGTATGACCGCAGCCATGCATGATGCGCAGCTCTGAGTTCGGTATCAGTGTGTGGGCTGCGTAGGCATGGGAGACGGGCACGATGGGATCGTCGCTGCCCCAGATGATCAAGGTTGGCGCTGTCACCCCAGCCAGCCGCTCGTGAAGATCACGGAAAAGCTCCTCTCGTTGCCCCCCTAGATCGACCCCTATGCGGACCAATCTCAACGAGTTCTCCTTCACGCCGGGCATCCTCACCGCAGCTGCGGCGCCAGCAAACCATTCACCATCAATGGAACCGAAATGATAGACAGTTTCCTTCTTGAGGGCTGGAAAGGCTCTTTGATAGAGGGTGAACAATATGCCACCGAGGACAGGCACGGACCACAGACGCAGCAAGAGTTGCAGTTCCCTGCCGAAGGCAGCGCTGTCCACCAAGATCATCTTATCCAGTCGTTCGGGAAACTGGGCCGAGAACTCGCCAGAGATGACACCGCCCAGCGAATTCCCAACCAAGGTGGCCCGTTCTATCTCTAGTGCATCCATGAAGTCTGCCAGGAAGGAAGCCCCATGGGACAAGGTAAATTCGCCAATGTCCTTGTCAGAACGGCCGAATCCCAGCAGGTCGAGGGCGCACACACGATACTGGTCCGAAAGCGGGCCGACGGTATATTGCCAGAACTCAGCCGAGCAAGCGAGGCCATGGACAAGAATGACAGCCGCTCCGTCGCCCTCGAGCCAGTAACGGATATTCTTGCCGTTGACTTTCACATAACGATCTTCATACCTGGGCAGGGTCATCAGTCCTCCTGCCACCGAAGGGGGGATTGACCTGCTGGATCACCAGCGCCTGTCCCCACGTCCTTCTCCCCGGGCCGATGCGCAGTGGTGTCCGGACCGCCAGCAAACACACAGTGACCTCTGGCACAAATGGCCTCATGCAGGTAGCTCGCGGTGACGATGGTGCCCTGCTTGATGACGGTATCCATCAGATCAGCATCCTGATGAACTCGGCCACAAGTTCCTTTGGTCTGCCGGGCTGGTCTCGCTCCAAGGCGTCGATGACGGCCGTTACCGCTTCTCTCCTAGAAGGCACCAAGAACTCTTTATAGGAACGGTAGTTGGGTTCATACCCGAAGTATCTGAACAGAGTCCCGAGCCTGAAGTTCAGCTGTTCTTCCTCGGAGAGGCCCAAATACTGTTCGATGATGGAAAGCATGCCTTCCTTGTCCTCGGGTAGCTGGCCGCGCACGTCCATCAAGACGTTGGTGGAGTGGTCGCTGGCGAAGTAGCTGGTAACATCGAGATTCTCGATCAAGAGCTTCTCCTCCCTGACCACTTCCGCATCGCTTGAAGGCTCGAACTCGCCACTCACCAGCTTGTCGTAGAGAGGCATTCCTTCCTTGATGGTCAAGGTCCTGGCCCTGATATAGTCAGGATTCACCTCGTTGAGGACTCGGCCGGTGTGCAGTGCGTGGTTCCTCCAGGTTTCCTCCCCCTCCAGCCTCAGCCTGCCTCCCAGCCCGAGGACCACATACAGACAGAGAGAGATGCCGGACTCCACGACCTTCCTGCCGCCCTCGATGACCATATCGGAGGTCACACCCTTCTCCATGTACTCCAGCAGAGGGTCGTACCCCGACTCCAGGCCGATGTGCAGTCTGGACAGCCCAGCTTCATGTAGCTGCCTCAGTTCCTCCGCCGTCTTTCGCGCCACGGTTCTGGCCCTGGCATAGCTGGTGATGCGCCGCACACTGGGGAACTTCTCCTTCAGATGAGCGATGACCTTCACGAGATCGTCCGTCTTCATCACCAGACTATTGGCATCCTGGATGAACGCCGTCTGGAAGACATCACCGTGAAACGTGGCAGCTTGGTCTATGTCCTCCAGGATGTCCTCAAGCGGCCTTCGCTCAAACTTCAGCCCCTTGTACGTAGGGCAGAACTCGCACCTGTTCCAGGGGCAGTTCCTCGTGGCCCTGATCAGCAAGCTGGCCGCCTCGCTGGGCGGCCGTATGGGACCAACTTCGTAGGGCAACCCGCCAAACATCATCGCTGAACCATCATCTCTCTTTCCTTCGCCTACACAATTATACCATGTAACCACGCGCTCCGGGTATGTACTCTCGAAGGCGGTCGCGGTTTCAACCGGACAGCCGCGGTCGTCCGCACGTCCCTGCCCCAGACGAGAGAGCGCCTAGCTCGAGGTGCTATCCCCCCGGGCACCTTACAAGAGAAAGGACCATCGTCACTTGCGCGAAGGTCCTTCATGTGCCCCATTACGTCGCGTCTCAGCCCATGCCCGCAGCACTGAGGGAACGTGCAACATCCAAGACCAAGAGCGAACGACCTAGTGACTACGGGCCGCAGTCGAGGGCCGGGTGGTCACGTCGTCTCCAGCCATCTGAAACAGGCTCAATCACCCCTCTCCTCGAAATACGCGCGCAGAGCCTCTTCCCAGGGACGCAGTGTAATGCCCAGTTGGGTAGCGGCGCAGAAGTTGCGCAGCGCGGCATTGGCGGGCACCCTGGTCGCCCGCTCATAGGTCTCAGCGGGGTGCAAGGGAAAGCGGCTCTTGCCCGTGAGTTCCAGAATCCTCTTGGCGAACTCGTACCGTGAGCAGCTTCCCTCATTAGCCAGATGATAAATGCCATAGAGAGGATGCTCAATCAGACGGGCGATAGCCCTCGCTAGATCCGGCGCGTAGGTGGGAGAGCCGATCTCATTGGTGACCACCGAGAGCTCCTCGCGCTCCTCGGCCAACTCGAGTATCTTGGTGACGAAGTTCTTACCACCTCGAGCATACAACCACGCCGTGCGCACGACATAGAAACGGGTCAGCAAGTCGCGCACGATAAGCTCTCCGGCCAGCT
>CAZNMJ010000022.1:0-24497 GCA_964573815.1 uncultured Anaerolineales bacterium | reverse complement strand
CAGAACCGAGGTGCACCAACGCTACTTCAAGGCCATGATGTGGTATGGACGGATCAACTTCCGACTGCGCGAGCCTGAGGAAACCCAGTCCGCCCTGCTCATCGCGCAGGCTCTGTCGCGGGTCGAGATCGATGGCGAGCCCGCCTCTGCCCTGTGGGAAAGGATATACGAGCCCACGGTCTTCTTCGTCGGGGCCACGGATGATCTCAACATCTACGACTACCAGAAGCTGATGGTCGAAGTATACGGCTCTGTCCCCGAGGATCCTGGCATTCTCGCCGACACTGAGCTACTGGATAGCTTCATCGAAGCTGCTCGTGAGCTTCCGCCCCCTCAGATCAACTCCATGTGGGTCTGGGTCTGGGAAGACCGCAAAGAAGCCACACAAGGGTTCCGCTTCATGGGCCAGCGGTTCGTCATCGATGGCTACATCTTCCAGCAATTGATCTACAGAAACGTGGACGGACGTTTCCTGCCCAAGGGGTTAGACGTCTTCGCAGCTATGGGGTCTGAGGAGGCGTACGAACTGCTCGATGAGATGGGCGAGACCCAGTATCCCCGCTACGTTGAGCAAATGGATAAGGTCAGGGGAGAGATAGCAGCGCTGGAAATGGACAGCTGGACCCAGAACCTCTACTGGTCGTGGCTGTATGCCTTCCAGCCGGTGATCGCGGTCAAGGACGACACCTACCCTGCCTTCATGCGTACCGAGGCCTGGATCCACAAAGAACTGCACACAGCCCTCGGGAGCTGGACCGAACTGAAACACGACACCATCCTGTACGCCAAGCAGGCCTATGCCGACGGGACCGCCATGCCGCCGCAGATGCAAGTGAAGGGCTATGTGGAACCCAATCCCGAGGCGTATGTGCGCCTCGCTGCGCTCACGCGCATGACCCTCGATGGTCTGGGCCAGCGCGACCTCCTGTCGGAGGAGGACAGGGAGAGCCTGGAACACCTGGAGGAGTTGCTGCTCTCATTGAAGAGTATCGCCGAGAAGGAGTTGGAGGGCACAAGCCTCACCGAGAGCGACTATGAGCTCATCAATTCCTACGGCGACATACTGGAGCGCTTGACAGTTGCCGCCGCGGATAAGGAAGACCTGGGCGGAGCAGTTGACGAAGAGGAAGCAGCCATCGTGGCGGATGTAGCTACGGATCCCAACAGCGGAACCGTCCTCGAAGAAGCAGTGGGAAAGGTGTTCGAGATCTACGTAGTTGCAGACATAGATGGACATCTGACTCTGACCGAAGGTGGAGTCTTCTCCTACTACGAATTCCCCTGGCCGATGAGTGACCGCCTGACGGATGAGAGTTGGCGTGAGATGCTCCACGATGGTGAGGCTCCACCCAGGCCGGAGTGGACAAGCAGCTTTGTGTCAGAGTGAACCATACATGCGCCCAGGGAAGACCTGTTCCAGACGCGGGCGCCGACAGACCCGTAGGATCGGCCTCCCAGACCTTCGTTGAAAGCGATGCAAGTGGGGCTGGTATCCAGGCTCTGATCCACCATTTGCCGACGGCACCACAGAATCCAGCCGAGCCTCTTGATGCCCGGTTCCCGCGCTGAAGCGTCGACGCAAATAGCTACCGTGGGCCACAACGGGGGCACGCCGGGCGACGCCACGCAACTGTTCGATCCGCGGTAACACCTGCTGACTCTACCGCACATCTGTTTGACACCGGGAGTTCCTCTGCGCTATAATATCAACGGTAAATCTTACCAATATGGTCCGATTTGTTACCCAACCCGGATCCAGCCAAGGCGGTGTGTTTATCGCTTCGCGCGATGACACGTGGTCAATCGATATGCCGCCTGGCTGATTTGCTGCAAGGGCATCTTATGAGTGCGACCCTGGTCATAGGAGCCGGCATAGCAGGAATGCAAGCCGCTCTCGACATAGCCGATGCTGGCTTCAAAGCGTACCTGGTGGAGAAGGAGCCCAGCATCGGCGGGCGTATGGCCCAACTCGATGAGACTTTCCCTACCCTCGACTGCTCTTCCTGCATCCTGACCCCCAAGATGGTAAACGTTGGAGGACATCCCAACATTGAACTCCTGACCTACTCCGAAGTCGTCGACGTTTCTGGTAGTGCTGGCCACTTCAAAGTCAAGGTGAAGAGGAAGCCACGCTTCATCGATGTGGAGAAGTGCACCGGTTGTGGCATCTGTGCGGAGAGCTGCCGCCTCAAGGAGAGGATTGACAGCGAATTCAACGTGGGCGTGGGCAAGAGGGCTGCGGCGTACGTGCCTTTCCCGCAGGCGGTTCCCCTCAAGTATACCATCGACGCCGAGCACTGTCTGATGATCCAGAGAGGGAGATGCGGCAAATCCCCTCCTTGCAGCGACGCCTGCCCGGCTGGTGCCATAGACTTCGAGCAACGTGAAGAGATCGTCCAGCTGGAAGTGGCCGCTATCATCGTCGCCACCGGTTTTGATCCATTCGATCCTCTTTTGAAGCCGGAGTACGCGTACGGCGTGTATGAGAATGTCATCACAGGTCTACAGTTCGAACGTCTATCCTCGGCCTCAGGCCCGACGTTTGGGGAGATCAGGCTCAACGAGAGACCGATCAAAGACGTGGTCTTCATCCAATGCGTAGGCAGTCGGGATCGAAACCTGGGTAACGCCTACTGCTCGCGAGTGTGCTGCATGTACACCGCCAAGCAAGCGCATCTGGTACGCGACAAGCTCCCCGACGCCCGGGTGACGGTCTTCTACATGGACATCAGAGCTTTCGGCAAGGGATTCGAGGAGTTCTATGATCGAGTCAGGGAGGAGAGAGTCCTCTATCGGCGCGGTAACCCATCAGAGATCTACCAGCGCGGTGACCGGCTCGTAGTCAGGGCAGAGGACACCTTGCTGGGGAAGCCCGTGGAAGTGGAGGCGGATTTGGTGGTCCTCGCCGTGGGCCTCGTGCCCAGAGAGGATGCGGACGCCGTGCAGCAACTGCTCAGCCTGTCGCGCTCCGACGACGGCTTCTTCGAAGAGGCTCACCCCAAGATCAAGCCCACGGAGACAACCACGGCAGGTATCTACCTGGCAGGGTGCTGCCAAGGTCCCAAAGACATCCCCGATGCCGTCGCCCAGGCCAAGGCTGCCGCGTCCTCAGCCATTGTGATCATGTCCCGGTTGATGGACAAACCCACCACCTCTGGTGAGGAGTGAGAAGAGAATGGAGACCGAACAGAGCATCCTGGAACGCTGCGACCTGTGGGGCTGTATCCAGTGCGGGAAGTGCACTGGGGGCTGTCCGGTGTCGTACAAGACGGCTCTCAACATCAGACGACTCATCTATGAGGCTCTCGTGGCGGACGATGTGAATCCAGAAGGCATGGAAGAGCTGTGGGACTGCACAGCGTGCGGCACCTGCGTGCTCCGCTGCCCCAAGGAGGTAGAGCCATCGGATATGATCGTCGCCCTGCGCACCGAACTGGTGGATGGGGGAGTCATCCCCCCCACGATAAGGGATGCCCTGACCAGCGTCTTCAGACACGGCAATCCATCCCTTATGCCTCCCGACGAGAGGGCGGACTGGGCCGAAGGCCTCGGCGTGAAGAACATCTCCGAAGGCGCCGACGTGCTCTACTTCGTGGGCTGCATTCCCTCCTATGATGACCGCGCGCAGAAGGTCGCCAAGGCCCTGGTGAAGACTTTCCAGAAAGCCGAGGTCGATTTCGGCATCCTGGGCGTCGAGGAAAAGTGCTGCTGCAACGAGGTGCGACGAGTAGGTGAAGAGGGGCTATTCGAATACATGGTCGAGGAGCAGCAGGAGCTCTTCAGCAACCACAACGTTCAGCACATTGTCACCACCTCTCCTCATTGCTTCAACACCTTCAAGAACGAGTATGAAGGGTTGGATATCAAGGTGCAGCACTACACTCAGTTCGTGGCCGAGTTGATTGAACAAGGGAGGCTAACCTTCACTGGCGAGGTGAACAAGTCCGTCACCTATCACGATCCCTGCTTCCTGGGCAAGCAAAATGCCGTATTCGATGAACCGAGGAAGATCATCCAGAGTATCCCAGGTGTGGAGTTCCGTGAGATGGATCGCATCAGGGACAGAAGCCTCTGCTGCGAAGGTGGAGGCGGCAGGATGTGGTGGGAAGGCACAAACCCCGAGGTGCAACTCGCGACATCGCGCTTTGAGGAGGTTCTGAGCGTCGAGGCTGACGTTATGGCGGTGGCCTGCCCCTTCTGCCTGCTGACCTTTGAGCTAGCTGCCAAGGCGGGAGGATACGAGGAGAAGGTCCAGGTTCTGGACATCATGGAGTTGGTGGCCGAGGTGATCTAGGGCGCGGCTCACCTCAGCTGGAGGAAAGATGCCACCGAGAGTCGGAGTCTACGTTTGCCATTGCGGCATAAACATCGCTCATACCGTCGATGTCGAAGCCGTGGCCAGTGCGGCCGCCGAGTTGCCGAATGTGGAAGTGACCAGGGACTACATCTACATGTGCTCTGATCCAGGCCAGCAACTGATACAGGACGACATTCGAGAGCTGGGCCTCAACCGAGTAGTGGTGGCTTCCTGCTCTCCCCGGATGCACGAACTGACCTTCAGGAGGGTGATCCAGGAGGCAGGTCTGAATCCCTATTATCTGCAGATCGCGAATGTCAGGGAGCAGTGCTCGTGGGTGCATAGCGAGCGCGAGTCTGCGACGGAGAAAGCCAAGGGCGTGGTGGCTTCAGCTGTGTTCAGGGCATGTCTGCTGGAGCCGCTGGAGGAGAGGGAAGCACAAGTCACGCCAGCGGTCCTCGTCATCGGTGGAGGAATCGCGGGTCTGCAGGCCGCCTTGGATGTCGCCGACGCGGGCTACATGGCCTACATCGTGGAGAAGGAGGCCGAGGTGGGCGGCCATGTAGCTCAGTTGAGCAGAACCTTCCCTACTCTAGATGACGCGAAGGAGCTTCTGTGTGAGATAGTGAATCGCGTTCGGAACCACGCCAACATCCAGGTACTGATCAACTCAGAAGTGGTCGATGTGGAGGGGTTTATTGGCAACTTCCAGGTCCAGGTACGGGAAAATCCGAGTGGAGAAGCCGACGCTGAAGACTCCCCGAAAGCGTCCACACAGCAAGGCGTCCTTGAACTGAGCGTGGGGAGTATCATCGTCGCCACTGGCTTCGATACGTTCGATGCGAGCTTGAAGCCCGAATTCGGGTACGACGGGTATGACAACGTGATCAGTGCCCTGGAGTTCGAGCGGCTGGCATCACCATCGAGGCCCACCGGCGGAGAGATCATCATCGGTGACAGAGAAATCAGGGACGTCGTCTTCATCCATTGCGTGGGCAGCAGGGATCGCAACTTGGGCAATCCCTACTGCTCGCGGATATGCTGCATGTACACCGCCAAGCAGGCTCACCTGGTCAGAGAGAAGTTGCCCGATGCTCGTATCACCGTGTTCTACATAGATATGCGAGCCTTCGGCAAGGGGTTCGAGGAGTTCTACGATCGGGTGAGAGAAGAGAGAGTCAGGTACCGGCGCGGCAGTCCGTCCGAGATCCACAAGCGAGGGGATAGACTTGTGGTGAGGGCGGAAGACACTCTGCTCGGCAAACCGATCGAGGTGGAGGCGGACCTCGTGGTCCTGGCGACCGGCATCGTTTCCCGTCCGGACGCTGGAGATGTGGCCAGCCTTCTGAAGTTGTCTCGCTCAGAGGATGGCTTCTTCATGGAACTCCATCCCAAGCTCAGACCCGTCGACACCACGACAGATGGGGTGTACCTGGCAGGATGCTGCCAGAGCCCAAAGGACATCGCGGACACGGTTGCACAGGCCAAGGCGGCGGCCTCCTCGGCCCTCATCTCGTTATCCCTGGGCAAAGTGAAAGTGGAGTCGGTCACCTGTGCCGTGGACCCCTTGTTGTGCTCGGGATGTGGTCTTTGCGCAGACGCTTGCGTGTATGGCGCCTTGTCCCTTGATGAACGCCGGGGAGTGATGACCGCCAACCAGGTAGTGTGCAAGGGTTGCGGTGCGTGTGCGACAGCCTGTCCCTCCGGAGCGATCGTGGTGAAACACTTCACCCCGGACCAAATCCTGGCCGAGGTCGAGGCTGTGGTGTGAACCCTTGGGGTGCCGCTACTGTCAAGGTCGCCGATGGTTCCACCCATGCGTTCATGCTATGCACGCCTGCTGTGCCGTGGTGTAAGAACTCAAGCGCAAATGTGGCCTTCTCTTGCCTCGCCACAGTGCCAGCAGCACACTCACAGGCCGCGTACCCATCCGGCGGCGCCAACCCTGTCACGACGCTAAGACGCTTCCACAGGCGCTCCAATACATAACAGAAGAGTAGTGCGGTTTCTCTCCCTATTCTTGGCCGCGGGGGAAGAAGGACATCCAGTAGGTCTTCAGCGGGAGAAGCTCAGATCACTAGTAGGGCAAGACGCGTTACACTCATCCTTGATAGATTCGTGTCCTGGCTGGCCAGACACTGGCTGCTCTTGTTTAACCTGGTCTTTGGCCTCTATGCAGGTCTGCCCATACTAGCGCCAGTACTCATGTCGTGGGGCTGGGTGAGGATGGCCAACCTGATCTACTTCATCTATCGGCCCCCCGTGTGCCACCAGATGCCCTCGAGGTCTTTCTTCATCGGACGGTTTCAAATAGCCATCTGCCAGCGTGATCTCGCACTCTATGGAGGGGCCTGCCTCGCCGGAATGGTATTTGCGCTGGTCAGGGATCGAGTGAGACCATTGCCCATCAGAGTGTGGATCATCTTGATCGCTCCCTTGGCCGTCGATGGAGTGACCCAGGTCTTGGGTCTGAGGTTGAGTACCTGGCAACTGCGCACGCTCACAGCACTGCTGGCCAGTACGGCCACGGTATGGCTGGTCTACCCGTATCTCAACTCTGCTTTCGAGGATATCGAAGCGTCGGCAGGATCACAATTGAAGAAGGCTGAGGGTACTGAAAGGGGACCAACGTAGAAAGCTGGGCTCAGCCGGAGTCATCGACCCCTGTGGGAGGTTCATCAGCGACGTCGCTTCTTGCTGATGCCTTTCGCCGTCATTTCTGCCGCAATCTGGTAGCCGGATACGTAGTACTCGCGCCCCCACTGACTGCGGATGTAGCTATCCACTTCGTCCTCATCGACCACTAGATCCAGCATCAAGGTAATTGGATAGCCTTCTATCATCCTCGCTTCGGAGGTCTCGACCTCCCCTGCCTCCTCAGTGATGCCTCTCCTCTCAAAGTTGGGATCCAGCTCGATCCAGCGCGCTCCATCTTCGATCCTTTGAACATAGAAGAGTTGACTGCCTCGCCAGCGCAGAACGCCATAGGAGAACGGCGGCCTGGTGGGCTTCCTCGGCTCGGCCTTCGTTGCCATGGCGTCTTCGTACTCTGCAAACAGCTTGGACAGCTCAGCAGCCGCGCTGTCATCTCTGTCCATGGTTTCCAGAGGGACCCCTTCGGACAGCCTTTCGTAGCCATAATTCCCAGCGATGCTCGCCAGGAAACGATCGCTGACCTCAATCACCCGCCAGACATTCACGGTGTGCATGGTGTGTGTCTTTGCTCGGGATGCCCTGCGCAAGCCCAGGTCAATCTGGTTGAGGGCAGATTCATGTAAGGCAACGTCTTCCTGATCCAAATAGTCACCCAAGCCTTGCATGGCGCTCAAGCATTCCTCGATCAGTTGCAGTGATCTCACGTATGGCGCATCCGATGGACTGAGAGAGGATTCTCCCGCTTGCGCCAGGAGTCCCTCACCCACCAGCCTGAGGGAATGATGGTACAGGTCCAGTTGTGTCAATGCCCGACGGACCTCCTCATGCTGCTTCGCCGTATCTATCGCCATCAGTGCCTAGGCCCCTCTCTTGCCGTCTTTGTCGCGGCGGGCCATCATTTGGTGAACGAGGGCCTTCTCCTCGTCCAGTGTCTTGACCTTCCCATCCAACCTAGCGTCTCGCAATCCGCGCAGAATCTCAGCATACGTGGGACCAGGGGGAAGCCCCATAGCTTTCAGTTCGTCACCGTCCACCAAAGGCTCTATGGCAGCCAACTCTCCGTGATAAAGCTCCAGTCGTTCCTTGACCAACTTATCATCTGAGGACAGCCAGCAGATGAAGATGACCTCGTCGGAGTACGGCGACAGCAGAAAATAAATGTCGCTGCGAGACAGCTCAGCATCTGATAGTGTCGACATTGCCGATCCCAGCTCGTTCGTCTCCAGCAACATGCTTGCATCATCCTTCGACAGCCTCAGACGGCGCGCGAGAGCCTCAACCTCATCCCTGGTAGCTCTGAGGCTCAGCAGCGCCAGATATGCCAGTACCATCGGGGGATAATGTGCTGCCGTTGGTGGGCATGGCTCGATGCCCTGGGATCGCCAGGAGGCCAGAGCGGCGGAGCAATTCATCAATCGTTCCTCCAACGAAGCATCCCAGACCAACGTGGGCGATATTTGGCCCAGCACCCTCAGCTCCGCCAGGCGTCGAAGAGGTCTTGTTGGTTCCTCTTCTTGGAACAGAGCGTCGAGTTCCTGGCGTATCCGCTCTCCCCCTACCCGGTCGAGCCATTCCAGGGCATCGGAGATCAGCTCCTCAGTCATCTCCTCTATTCGGAATCCCAATCGTTGCTCCAGGCGAACCGCCCGCAGGATCCGGATGGGATCCTCGATGAAGCTGAGATTGTGCAGGACCCGAACGAGGCCTTCGTCCAAGTCCCTCTCTCCTCCATAGTAGTCCAGTAGTTGGCCGAAGGATTCCTCGTCCAGGCTGATAGCCATGGTGTTGATGGTGAAATCGCGCCTATAGAGGTCCTGCTTGATGGAGCTGCGTTCCACCTGCGGCAAGGCTGTGGAATACTCGTAGAACTCCCTTCGGGCAGTAGTGAAGTCGATGAAGGGCACGACTCTGTCCTTCCCCTCGAAGATCAGCTTGGCGGTGCCGAACCGGTGATGGCTGTGAACACGACCACCGACCGCCTGCGAGAGACGTCTGGCCAAGGCGATAGCGTCGCCTTCAACGACGAGGTCCAAGTCCAGGTGAGCCTTTCCCAGCAGGAGATCCCGTACGAAACCGCCCACCAAATACAGGGAGTAGCCCATCTCCTTTGCCAACTGACTCGCCTTCAGCACCACCTCGTGGAGTTCAGCAGGCAGAGCTTCCCGCACTCGTGTCGCCATTTCGTCGGCCCGTGACGCACGATGAGGTGCGCTCCACAGCTTGATCAGGTCAGTTCGTGTGACTATGCCGACAATCCGACCACCCTCCATCACAGGTACTTGTCCCACGTCGTGCTCCATCATCACCTCTTGGAGATGCTCCACCGGATCCCAGGGCGACACGACGATCTCTCCTTTGTGCATGTAGTTCTTGATGGGAGCATCTCCCCTCTCGTACTGCAATGCCTTGTCGATCTCTCTTCGAGTGAGGATACCAAGCAGCTTGCTGTCTTCTGCGACCACAGGGAACCCTTCGTGTCCATATCGCCGCATCATCTCCTCTGCTTCCTGCACCGAGGTATCGGGCGACAGGGTATAGACCCCGTATGACATAATCTCCTTGACCGTTGTAGCCGGCCGGACCAATTCGTCCAGAGCTTCGAGTAGCCGTTCTCGCGTCTCGCCAACCGTTTGATCCTTAATCAAAGCGGCAGCCGCCTTACTGTGGCCACCACCGCCAAACCGACGGCATACTTCTGCTACATCGATGGCGTCTGAGCTGCTGCGAGCCACCAGTTGGATGCGAACGTCCAGATCAACGATGAGGAAGACCGCGGCAGGCTCGTACAAGTCCCTTAGTTTGTGAGCCAGAGTCGAGATCTCCTCAAGATAGCCCGTAGCCTTGGCACCGGCGATGACAACTGTCTGGCCCGCAAACTCGTGAAACTCGGCGGCTTCCACCAGCTTCTGGTACAGTTCCCTTTGGCTCTCGCTGAGGGGACGATGCAGGAATTCGTTGACCACACCGAGGTTGGCCCCCTGTTCCATTAGCCAAGCTGCGCAACGCGCATCAGCCGGCCTGGTTCCAGCATAGCTGAGGCAACCTGTGTCCTCGTAGATGCCGAGCAGCAGCAGAGTAGCTTCTACCAGGGATAGAGAGACGTGCGATTGACTGATTTGCTCAACCAGGAGCGTGGTGGTTGAACCCACATGCCCACCGTGGTAAGTCATGCGGTCTTCGAGTTCCGTCTCCAGCGGATGATGATCTATGATCCGTATCTGTGTATCCGCCGACACACCTTTCAGGGATGGAATGCTCTGTGTATCGACCAAGGTCAGGACCTCGGTCTTGCCGCGAGGCATCTCCTCCCGGCGTACAAACGGCAATTCGTCCCGATACAGCGCAAGGAAATCCCGCAGGTTGCGATTCAGCCGTTGAGGCAAGATCGGGATCGCTTTGGGATATAGCTTCGCAGCTGCCAGCATGGACGCCAGGCCGTCGAAATCAGTGTGCTCGTGGGAGGTTATGATCTTCATGGCAGGCTTTCTGTGTGCAATTCTATCAGACTGCGTAAGATTTGACAATCGGGCGACGCCCAACTATAATTAAAATTTGCCCAACGCGCCTCACGCGCTGCGCCTCAGGGGAAAATGCCGGTGGTTCGAAAGACAAGATCGTACGCGAGGCTCTACTTCTTGCTGCTGTGCCTCGTGCTCACGACTGGCCTTCTGGTCAACACCTTCATACCTGTTGTCTTCTCAGCTAGGCGAGCTGGCAGCGACTACCACGAACGCAGGAATACCCCCAATACCGACGTCAACCCCTTCGGGGCCAATTCCTTCCTGGACCGGGAAGTGGAAGACTGGAAGCTCAGAAAAACCCTCCAGATGGCCCAGGACGCTGGGCTGGGTTGGGTCAAACAACAGTTTCCGTGGGAGCAGATAGAGCCCGTTCAAAAGGGGACCTTCTACGACGAACGAATCAGACAGAGTAGCTGGGCAAAGTATGACCGCATAGTGGACTTGTGTGAGGAGTATGGGCTACAAATCATCGCTCGCCTTGACCGACCGCCAGACTGGTCGAGGCAGGACAACACGTACAAAGAGCGGCCGCCCGACAACCTCGAGGACTACGGCGATTTCGTCCACACCTTTGTAAATCGCTACCGCGGGCGAATCAGGTACATTCAGATCTGGAACGAGCCCAACATCTTCCCTGAGTGGGGGAACAGGCCTGTAGATCCGGCTGGTTATGTCGACTTGTTGCGCATCGCCTATGAGCGGGCCAAGGAAGCGGATCCCAACGTCTACGTCTTGAGCGCACCCTTGGCGATGACCTTGGGACAGGCGCATCCGGAACCAGGCAAGTGGATCAGTATGAATGAGATTCAGTTCCTGGAGGAGATGTATCAGGCGGGCGCCAAGGATTACTTCGACATACTCTCGGCAAACGCCTTCGGGCTTGGCAGTCCTCCCGAGGATCCGCCGGACCCGCAGGTCCTGAACTTCCAGAGGGCCGTCCTGTTGCGCGAGGTTATGGAACGCTACGGCGATTCCAACAAACCGATCTGGTTCAATGAGTACGGCTGGAACGCCTCGCCCGAGGACTTTCCGAAGGAGCAGCTCATTTGGCAGCGAGTCAGCGAAGAGGAGCAAGCTGAATTCACCGTGCGAGGCATCGAACATGCCCGTGCCAACTGGCCTTGGGCGGGAGTATTCAACATTTGGTACTTCAGGCAGGTGGGAGGCATCTCGCCCGATAGATCCGACTATTACTTCCGCATGGTCGATGTGGACTTCACGCCTCGGCTTGTCTATCACGCTGTCAAACAGACAACCGAGGAACTCTTCGGCCCCGTTTGGCCAGGCTACTATCAAGAGACCAACCCTGCCGTGATTTGCGAGGGAGAGTGGAAAGCGGTAATCGAGCCCCAAGCCAGCGGCCAGGCAATGGTCGTCAGCGATGCGGCGGGGTCCAGCATCACACTCGATTTCGTGGGTGAGAATGTGGATCTGATCGCCTGGCAAGGACCCGATGGGGGGCGCCTGGCGGTGACCCTGGATGGTCACGCTGTGGACGGCCTGCCGCGGAACGGAGACGGTCAGTCCTACGTTGACCTGTTCAGTCCAGTCACCCGCTGGCAGCAGTCAATACCGCTGGTGTATCAAGTCGAGGACGGAGAGCATACCCTGCAACTCACCGTACTGGGGCGAGGGAATCTGGCCTCAGAGGGAAACGTGATCGCCGTGGACGCCTTCGAAGTAAGCAGAGG
Source organism: uncultured Anaerolineales bacterium (assembly GCA_964573815.1). GTDB lineage: Bacteria > Chloroflexota > Anaerolineae > UBA7937 > B3-Chlor > CAYGAW01. Next base: position 12,333 of record CAZNMJ010000022.1, on the reverse strand, counting down.
CGAGAGGCCCTCCTTCCCCCGCGGTATCACTGCCTTCCTGGGGCTGGCTGTGCTGGGTGTCGCGGGCTTGACGTACCGCGAGTGGAGGCTTCTACGACGAGACCAGCGCTGAGCTTTGATGGGATCCCACGGCTTCATCCCTCAAGGATGAAGCTTTTTTGTTGGGCCCGCCACAATAGGACCCCAGCGGGCGCCGAAAGATGACAAGAGGTACCTTGGCTCGTGTCCTTCTGATGTGCATCGTGCTCGCCGTGGCAGCTGGGCTTCCAAGGGAGCACGTGCGCTCCCAGATTCTCATCCGCCAAGCGGATCTGTCACGGACTGCCAAGGAGTACAGCCAGGCCATCGAGCTGTACCAGCAGCTAGTCGTACTCCGTCCACGCTGGCCGATGCCCCATGTTTGTCTAGGCCAGATATACCTGGCTCAGGGGAAACTGGACGAAGCCGAAGAGGAGTTCGCCATCGTGCGCGAGCTGGACAAGGGAGAATCGCAGGCGCTCGTAGGTCTCGGCGAGATCGCCTACCGGCGGGGTGATGCAGAAGGGGCTATCGATCTCTGGCGCCATGGGATAGCGCTGGATCCCAAAGACTCCGATGCGCGGTATCGGCTGGGACAGACCTACCTGGAACTGTCCGAGTTTGACCTGGCGAGGCAGGAGCTGAAGCGTGTCCTGCGTAACGCGCAACACCATCAAGGAGCCAACTACTACCTCGGTCTACTGGCAGCTGGCGACGACGACGCGGCTTCCGTCGAGTACCTGCGATTGGCCGCTGAGGGCGAGGACCAAGAGATGTCCAGGAGAGCACGCGAGATGCTTGTCCTACTGGATGACTTAGCAGCGTCGGAGGACGATGCCTATGTCGCTGCTCACCTCGGGCGTGCCTACCTCAGACTCGATGCGCCCAGCCTCGCACTGACCCAACTCAAGAGAGTAATAGCCCTCCAGCCCGATAACCATACGGCCCACGCATACATGGGCTATGCGCTTCTTGCGCTGGATGACCCGGACGCCGCCCGTGACGTCCTGCGAGAGGTCACGCAACTGGCCCCCAAACACCCCTTAGGCCACTACTTCCTGGGGTTGCTCCACCGCTCCGAAGGCTACCTGCCCACCGCACTGTGGGAGTTCAAGACATCCCTGGAGACGGATCCATCCAACGCCGCCGTCTACGCCGAGATCGCTGACACCTATCAGCGCATGGGCCAGCACATTGCCGCAGGAGAGTGGTACCGGGCAGCGACCGAGGTAGAGCCCGACGAAGCGGGATTCCTGATTCTCTTGGCACAGTACTACGTGGATGTACTCCCCAAGCCCGAGGAAGGGCTCGCTTCCGCGCGGCAAGCAGCTGTCGCAGCGCCTGACAACGCTGTGGCACAGGATCTGCTGGGCTGGGCTCTCTATCTGGCAGGCAAGCAAGCTCAGGCAGTCGGTCCTCTGGAACAGGCTATAGCTCTCGACCCCGACTTCGCACGCGCATACTACCATCTTGGGGTCGTCTACGCTCAGCTTGGCCAAGAGGTAAATGCTAAGCAAGCCTACCAGCGCGCCATAGACATCGACACGAGCGGCGAATACCGGCGGAGAGCGATGGCCGGACTGGGGAGCACAGAGTAGGTCTCTCCTCGCGGTCTCCCCGATAGGTCGCCGCCGTGGCTCTTGACCCTCGCCTGAACGCCGTGTAGAATCTCATTACAGACGGCTATACAGTTCGTTCACGCACTGGCTAGGCTCTGACGGCTGGAGACACGGGTTGTGTTCTGCTCCGCGCTCCTGCTGCGGAGTCGATTCGCGGAGGAGCACGCCCATTCCGGGCTACTGACGATCGCCGTCGTCTACTCCTCCCTCGCCCGTGTCCTGCTCACCCTAGTGATCACATCTCGAGCGAGGACCTTGTAGGCCTTCTTCCTCTGCGGCGATCCTCGCGAGGCTGGCGGACCGCGTAATCAGCCTGCAGAGGACGCTCGCTGAGGGATCATGGTTTGAACGAGGACACAGAGACCGACAAACGAAACGAGGAGCGACGAGGTACGGGAAGCGCGCTCCACGTGCTAGCCCGCGGGAGGCGCAGCCCGCCCTCGGCGGTTGACAGCTTGACGGGGGAGCTTACAGTGAGACTGAAGGGGAAGGTCGCGATCATCACGGGCGCGAAATCGGGCATTGGCTTTGCCAGCGCCACGCGCTTCGCAGCCGAGGGGGCCAAGGTCGTGGCGGCCGATATCAGAGACGCCTCGGAGGAGGTGGGCGAGATTGCCAGTAGCGGGACCGAGATCCTCTTCGTGCAGGTGGATGTCAGCGATCCCTCTCGGGTCACGGGCATGATCGAAGAGACCGTCTCCGTCTATGGCCGGCTCGACGTGCTGGTGAACAACGCCGGTATAGAGCTGGCGAAAACCGTGACCAACACGACCGAAGAGGAGTGGGATCGCCTGATGGACGTCAACCTGAAGGGGGTCTTCTTGTGCTCTAGGGAAGCCATCCCCGTGATGCAACGCCAAGGAGGAGGCGTGATTGTCAACGTTGCGTCGACACTGGGTCTGGTCGGAGGAACCGAGATCGCCGCCTACTCAGCTTCCAAGGGTGGCGTGGTGCAGTTGACGAAAGCGATGGCCATAGATCACGCTGCAGACCACATCCGCGTCAACTGTGTCTGTCCCGGCCCGGTGGCGACTCCGCTGCTCGAAGACATAATCCGCAATTCGTCGAATCCCGAGCAGGAGAGACGGAGCATCGTGGAGAAGACGCTGCTGAAGCGCGTGGGTCGCCCCGAGGAGATCGCTAATGTCATTCTCTTTCTCGCCTCGGACGAATCCTCGTATATGACAGGATCCATAGTTGTGGTAGATGGCGGCTGGACTGCCAAATGATGAGAACTGCGGATCAGCCACATCGCGGACACAGGATAGGAGGCGGAACATGACCATGAGTGCAGAACAAATGGAGCACAGGAAGCAGATGGTATTGGAGTTGTGTACCTGTCCAGGATGTCCGAGTTGGGTGGAATGCGGCGAGGATGGCGGCTTTTGCTTCCCGACCATCGGTAGGAGCGGCTGCATAGAGGAGGAATCAGGCTGCATCTGCCCAAGCTGCCCCGTTACCGAGAAGATGAATCTCCATCACGACTATTACTGCACCAGGGGCTCGGAGAAGGAACAATCCGGCACGTGACAGTAAGCAAGGGCGCAGACGTGAGGTATCAACTCTGATGGATCAAAGACCGAGTATCTCGGCATTCTTCACCAATCTGGGGGCTCCCATCCCCTGGCACCGCAAACTCACGCTACTGGCGCGAAACAACTGGATCAAGATCCGCACAGGCAGCAACTGCTGCGGCCACCTCGGCGAGCCTGGCTGTTGACAGGTTTCACCCCAGGGAGCGGGGCGGTCCCAGAGACTTTCGGGCGATTGACGTCCTGGGTTGCAACAATTTTGTGAGTGAAGAGAGAGTATGTCTCCAGATACGTTGAGGGTTGCCACCTTCAACGCGAACTCCATTCGCGCCCGGCTGGAGTTGGTGCTGGGATGGCTTCTGCGAGAGACGCCGGACATCCTGTGTTTGCAGGAGACCAAGGTGCAGGATGCCGAATTCCCAGCCGACAGCTTCCTGGATCTTGGCTACCACGTCGTCTTCAGAGGTCAGAAGGCCTATGCTGGCGTAGCCATAGTCAGCCGGGAGGCGCTTCAAGATGTAACCTTCGGACTGGATGACGGCGAGGATCCGGACGAGGCACGTCTCGCTCGCGCCAGGATTGGGAATGTCGCCCTGGTGAATACCTACGTTCCTCAAGGGCGCTCTCCAGACTCGCCTCACTTCCAGTACAAACTGAGGTGGCTCGCTCGGCTGAGGGCGTTCTTCGAGCGACACTACTCTCCTCACGGGGCGCTTCTGTGGATGGGTGACTTCAACGTTGCTCCAGAGCCAATCGATGTGTATGAACCCAAGAGACTGGAGAGACACGTGGACTTCCACCCGGACGCTCGCAAAGCACTGGAGGACGTACGACAGTGGGGTTTCGTCGATGTGTTCCGCTTGCACCATCCAGAGGAGCCAGGGCATTACACGTTCTGGGACTACAGAGTCCCCAATGCGTTGAAGCGGGAGATGGGGTGGCGCGTGGATCACATCTGGGCCACGGACCAGCTTGCCACGAAGTGCACCGAGGCCTGGATTGACGTCGAGGCCCGCCGTGCTGAACGACCGTCGGACCACACCTTTGTAGTCGCCCAATTCGCTCTCTAGCATCACTGTGCCGGACCAGACTGGGCGCCAGCGGTCACGGGTGCTTCTTAAACAGGTACTGGTTACAGAACGGAACAAATAGGCCGAGCTGAGTGCCTCTGCACGCTGCGACAATGGTGATCCGGTGCAGATCATGGGGGTGATGGCAGGCGCGCCACCTATTCAGCCACACTAGAAAGGCAGGGCACTGAGATGCAAACACGACCGTTTGGCAACACGGAAGAAGAATTCCCCATTCTGAGTTTTGGAGCCCAGCGCATAGTGGATGAGCACCACTGCAACGAAGAACAGGCACTCGCCATCCTCAACACTGCTATAGACCGAGGCATCCGTTATTTCGACACAGCCTGGATCTACTCGTACGGCCAGTCGGAGGAGCGGGTGGGCAAGGTGGCTACGCACCGCCGCGACGAGATGTGGATCGCTACTAAGGTCTGGGATCGCACCCGCGATGGTGCGCTGCGCCAACTCGAGGAAAGCCTCTCTCGTCTACAAACCGACTACGTCGACGAGTGGCGCTTGCACAACATCTGGGGTCGCGAGGAGTTGGACAGATGCTTCGCGCCTGATGGTGCCATCCACGCCATGACCCAGGCTCGCGAGGAGGGACTGGTGCGCTATCTCAGTATCAGCGGCCACACCGACCCTCAGGTTCAGATTGAGGCCCTGGAGCGGTTCCCCTTCGACAGCGTGCTCATCGCCGTCTCGGTACTGGACCACTTCATCTACAGTTTCGCCGAGGAGTTCCTACCCATTGCCAACGCCAAAGGCGTGGCCACCATCGGGATGAAGGTCTTTTGTCTAGGCAAACTGGGGCACGTATACGATCGGGCTTTGCGCTATACGCTGGGTCTGCCGATTAGCACGACCATCGTGGGCTGCTCCACCATGGAGGAGTTGGAGAAGGATCTGGAAATCGCAGAGGAATTCGTGCCTCTCAGCGGCCCGGAACGGCTGGCCTTCTTCCGTGAGATGCTTCCCCTCGTGACTCCGCAGAACCTGCCTTGGAAAGCCGCCGACTGGAACAACCCTGTGATGTGGAATCCCCGGGTGGAACCCTCAGCTATGTAGACTCTTCTGCTTCGGGCAGATTCGGGGCCCCTACTTCTCCCAAGGCTGCACGAACTTGAAGCCGTGTCCTCTGACGGTGACGATATAGGCGTGGTCAGGGTCAGCAACCGCTATCCGGCGTCGCAGCCTTCCAACGAGAGCATCTATCGTCTCATCTGAAACCGCTCCCTCGGCATCCCCCGGCCACACCACCTCCACGATCTCGTCCCGGCTGTAGACTCGGCCTGGTCTCCCCTGCAGGAGCATCAGCAGTCGAAACTGAGCCTTGGACACAGGCGGTGTCAACTTCTTTCCCCGCACCCACACCTCCCGCGTCTCGCGATCCACCGACAGGCCCCTCCCTCGCACCAGCGCTTCAGTGACCAAGGCACCTGTCGCCTCTGGGTCAATGTACAGGGCCCGGTATTCGAGGCCTATCTGGATCTCGTCGCCATCGCGCAGAACGTATTGGTCGGCGATGCGCTCACCGTTCACGAAAGTTCCGTTCCGGCTGCCGCGATCAGCAATCACGTACTGACCGTGCTCTCTCTCCAGCTGAGCATGACGCCTGGACGCAAGTCGATCATCAATAACGATGTCGTTCTCCACCGAACGACCGATAGTCAACAGATCCTGGGTCAACGGTATCTCTTTTCCCTTCTCACCTCCGCCCTGCACGATGAGCCGAGGCGCCCTCTCTTGCATCAGCCGCCTCCACTGATTTCCTTGACAGTCTGCGCCGACCCGAATATGATAAGAATGGGGGCACGGGTTGCGACCAGGCGGACGAGTACCGCCAGATGTTCGCCCTGAAAGGTGGAAAAAGACATTGACAACCCCGCTATCTCCTTCGACTGTACTGCACGACAGATACAGGATTGTGGAGTTGATTGGGCGTGGCGGGATGGGAGCGGTCTACCTGACCGAAGACCTCCGTCGCAAGGAGATGAGGTTTGCCCTCAAGGAGGTATTCTACCCGGCAGACACAGATCCCGCTTTCCAAAGCCAACTCCGCGAGCAATTCCACAGAGAAGCCACTGCACTGGGCAACCTGGACCACCCCAATCTGCCCAAGGTCTTTGACTATTTCTCCGAAGACGGGCGCGACTATCTGGTGATGGACTACATCGCAGGTCCCAACTTGAAAGAGCTGCTTGACCAGGCCCGGAAACGGGGAGAGCTACTGCCGGAAAGCGACGTCCTGGAGTGGGCCGATCAGATATGCACTGCCCTGATCTACCTCCATGGACAGAACCCCCCTGTCATCCATCGCGATGTCAAGCCAGCCAACGTCAAGCTTACCGCTGACAACGTCATCAAGTTGGTAGATTTCGGCCTGGTCAAATTCTTCGATTCGGGCGATCCCAAGACCATCACTCTAGTGCGGGGTGTCGGTACCCCCACCTATGCGCCTATGGAACAATACGGGGCCGGCACCGGACGCACCGATGCCAGATCAGACATCTATTCGCTGGGAGCGACCCTCTATCATCTCCTGACGGGTCACGCTCCCGTGAATGCCCAGCAACGTTTCCTCGAGCCGGAGAGCCTTGCCAGCCCCCGGTCCCTCAACCCCGCTATCTCCTCCCTCACCGAGTACCTTGTTCTCAAAGCCGTGGCCATACGCCCGGATGATAGGTATCAGACCGTCGAGGAGATGAGACGAGACCTGACAATGGCCAGAAACCTCTCTCTGGGAAGAAGAACCCAAACGCGCCTGGCTCTGGTGTGGTCAAGCCTCGTGCCGCATAAATGGCTATCTCTTGGCGTCCTGGCGCTATTCATCTTGGCGCTACTCATGACTATCGCTCAACCAGAGCCGATGTTCTGACCTTGGATCGGGTGGCAGACACTATGAGCGTCTCGGCCAGGCTACTCCGCTGGGCAAGAAAGCTAGAGCAGCACAGAACAGAAGCAGAAACACCCTGACAGCCATTCCCTCCCATCTCAGAATCCTGGCCGGATTCAGGAGGCCCAAACCGTAGAGGATGTAGCCTATCAGACCCAAGCCCACGCCATACAGTATCAGCTGCACCTCGCGTTCCCAACCCTTTCTCCTCCCTCTTCTCGCCTGGAGGCCCACGACGCTGCCCACCAGAATGCCCGTACCAGCCAGCAGGAAGTCAAACCAATCTACGGGACGAACCGGTGGCTCGGTCGGTGGAACAAACGTAGGGATTGGCGTCGGTCGAACGGTTGGAGTGGGTGGGACGGCAGTGGGTGTCGCGGTAGGGCTGGGCGTTGCCGTCGGAGTCGGCGTGTACGTGGGAAAAGGTGTTACGGGTACCTCAAGGCGAACTATCATGGGTGTTGAGATCGCTTCCCCGCTGACCGCACTGATCTCGATCACCCCAGCTGGTGCAGGCTCGCTGAGCCAGAAGCTGGCACCTGCCACGCCGCCGATGGTGTCTGTCACCACCTGGGGTTCCACGAAAATGTCCCCTCTTAGGTAGCTTCCCCTGAACTCCACCTTTGTGCCATCGGGCACCGGGTTGCCGTTGCGATCCACAATGATGCCAGTTCGCACCACCAACGGATCTCCTCCCACGTACAGGGGCACGTCCTGCGGTGGGGCGAGCCTCTCCAGAGTGATCACCTGTGGGGGGTCTGGAGCCAGTAAAGTTGCCACATCGTGGTCCACACCTTCAACGTTGACTGGTGCAACTCCAGCGGGGACAAAATCGGGTTCGAAAAGGGGCCGCAACGATGCTTCGAGAGAGGCGGGGACCTTACTATAGACGGCCAAGTAGGCAGCAAGTTTGCCCACCTCATTCTCGTCAAGGTGATAGGGCGCATCGTAGGCGATGGCGACGACTTTCTTGTCACTCAGGTAGTAGTCTCTCTCCACCAGCAGATCCTTGATGGCTCTCGAGGCGGGGAAATCCTCGGGGTTGTAGTCCGACAAAGCGAAGACAACCCACTCGGCCTCCTGTATTCGACCTTCGACCAGTGCCATGTCCGACTCGCCCAGCTCGCCGGCCATCCAATCGCCGATTTGGGAGAAGCTCAGCGTATTCACCCTGTCAGGACTGACCTGACCCCTCCCCTGGGGACCGTAGATACGCAGCAGCGTATTCTGCAGAGCCTCTCTTGGCAGCACCGGGATCGCATAGCAGTCGTCGAAGCAGTCCACAATCAAGATATCGTCCTCAGCGGTGGGAGTTGCGGGGAGATGAGTGCGTAAGTCTTCCTTGCTGGGATGGAGAAGCGTGACGGCGTCTTCCGCCATCAGCCGAGCCGCCTCGCCCCCGGCCCCAACGACTTGCGCCGCCAACTCCTCATCGACCAGCACTGCGTCCAAGGACGGCGTAGGATACAGTGCCGTCTTGGCCAGCAATATCCTACGCACGGATTCATCCACCCTGTCTCGAAAGTCCTCGTCACTCTCGTAGAGCCCCTGGAAATCCTCTATCGTGTCTATCATGTTCGCGAAGTCACTCGTAGTCCAATCCTCGCCCAGAGAGAACTTGACCAAGGGAAGAAGGTCATTGCCGGCCCAGAGTGCCTCACGAGCGATCCGACGGTGCGGGAACCCTAGCAGACGAGCACTCACATGGTCCTTGATGGCATCCGCGCCGAGGAAACCAGCCACCACAAGCCCTGATGTTCTCCAGGCGGCGAACTCTGGCAAGGCCATCGCGGCAGCAAGGCCATTCTCATCTAGACTGAGAGGATCAGTGAGAGAGTCGACGTCTTCCTGGAAAGCGGCGCACCTGATATGGCCAACCAGCAGCGCATCGGTGACACCTAGCGAGTCGCTCTCAGTGTATCTGGTGACCCCACCGAAGGGCATCAACTCCTGGGCTCTCATCTCGTCGAGGGTCTTGTTGATAGTGGTCACCTCGCTCTGAGGATCACGGTCGCTCCCGCCCTGACCGGGGAAATGCTTGGCCACAGTGACCACCCTGCCACCGCTGCCCTCGTGCACACCTCTGATGTACGCCCTGCCCAACCTGGCGACCCAGTCGGGGCTTCCGCCGAAGACCCTGACCCCGAGATCCCCTCTCCCTCCTGATCGAGGCGTATCCAGAACATCGATGATCGGGCCGAGAAGCATATTGACGCCCACACCAGCCAGTTCCTGCCCCGCCACAGTGCCGGCAGTCTGAGCGTATTGCTCACTCCAAGTCGCTCCGATCGCCATCTGACTAGGGAGGTGTGTGAAGCCGTTGCGAAGTTGGCTGTGAGGATATCCGTTGCCCTGTTGCTCGACCGCGATGAACAAGGGAACAAAGAGCTCCTGTCCGTCAATGTCCCAGTTGTTGGCCCGGAAAGCCAGATTCTGGAGTTCGTTTGTCAGCCCCGCCACCTGAAGCGGCGTAGGGACCTCGCCCTGGTTGTTGATGTTGCCCCTTGATTCTGAGAGGAGTACGGCTCCAACCTTGTATTCCCTGATCAGTTGATCAATTGCGCTCCCCTCAGAGGTATCGTCACCGGCGAAGTCAACCATGAACAGCTGACCAACCCTCTCCTGCGGCGTCATCTGTTCCATGATCTCGGTGATCGCATCATCCTGAGCTATGACATCTTGGGGAAGGAGAAAGGTGAGTATGCCGCACAGTGCGAGCAGCCTGAGAAGGGTAGAGACCGACCGCCTAGCCAATAAAGACCGACTCCTAACTCAGTAGACCCACTGGCCGTCTTTCTGAACGAGAGCACCATCGAGATAGATCTCGCCGCCGTCCCGCAGATCCTTGATCATGTCCCAGTGCAGGCCCGATTCGTTCTTGCTGCCGGTCTCTGGATATCCCCTGCCCAGAGCGACGTGAACCGTGCCACCTATCTTCTCATCAAAGAGGATGTTCTTGATGAAGCGGTCAATCCTGTAGTTGTTGCCCAGCCCCAGTTCCCCCACGTACCTGGCACCCTTGTCCATGTCCAAGAGCGCCAGGAGGTAGTCTTCCCCCTTCATCGCCGAGGCTTTGACTACTCTGCCCTTCTCGAACCATAGGCGCACGCCTTCTACTTCCTGTCCTCCGAAAGCGGGGTAGATGGCAGGATAGCTGTAAAGAATGCGGCCCTCCACACTATCCTCCAGCGGACCGGTGAATATCTCTCCGTCGGGCATGTTGAACTTGCCATCAGCGCTGATGAAGGTGCGCCCGTCGACGCGCATCTTCAACTCTGTGTCTTGCCCTTTGATGACCACTTCTTTGCCCTGGTCGAACAGGTCCTTCAGCCGCTTCTGTTGCCGCGAGACCTGGTTCCAATCAAGGTCCACAGCGCCGAAGACAAAGTCCTCAAACTCCGTCATATTCATGCCGGCATCCTGTGCACCACCAGGAGTGGGATAGAGGGTCGCCACCCAACGTGTGTTGTCAGTCAGATAGGCCCTGACAGTCGCATCGGAGCTACGCCAAGTGGCTATCCTTGCTGGCTCGAAACCGCTCAGCATCTTGGTGTTGCCGGGAGCCAGAATCTGAATGTAGACATCGGTATTCTTTGCCTCATCCATGCGCAAGGAAGGAAACCTGCTCAGCTGTTCCTCTGTTGCCTCCCGCAGAAGGATTTCCCTGAACTCCTCCAACTCGATGTGGGTCACGATCTCGCCCGCTCCCTTCTGCACGGCAGCCCGGTAAATCTCGACGACCAGCGGCTTGGCCAGGTCACTGAACGCCTTAATCTGGACGGTGTCGCCCTCTTGCACCTCCGTGCAGAAATCCACCACTATCTCCGCAAGTTTCCCCACTCTTGGGTCAAACATAGAACCTCTCTCCTATCCGCAAGATGGTCCTACCAATGTGCACAACGATTTTATCGTATTACCCACCCCATGTCAACGACTGAACTCGTCACAGACTCGCCACAGCCTTACCCTGCCCCAACTTGACACCCTCCCACTTACGCGCCCTCCATTGGAGCCGGGCACCGCAAAGAGGGAATTATGTCAACAGATCGGAAGTGGCAGGGAGTGAGTCTAGAAAGCTTGCCTCAAATGCGGCAATTGGCAAGTTGTCTTGCGGGGGGAACATGGCTGACAGGCCGAAAGTTTCGAAAAGCTAGGGAGCGGAGGTGGCTTGCGAGGCGCCAGCTTCTACGACGCTGACCGCACAGCAGCATCGTCACGCAGTCACCCCGCTCGTCGCCCTTGCCCCGCAGGCAGAGGCGCTCGTGGTGGGCGACTGCCGCACTGCCACTAGTTCATGAACGGACTAGTTCGGCGCTGAGTGAGATCACCCGTAGGCTGCCTTGAGTTCCTCCTTGACCAACTCTTGGATCTCGCGACGCAGTTCCGGATATCCCGCGTAACCAAGACGCTGCGCGAACCTGGTTACCGTCGCAGGGTCGACGTCCAGTCGCTGCGACAGTTCGGAACCGTTCATGAAGGCAGCCTCGCGGTATTCCTGAGTCAAGAAGTCGGCGATCCTCTTCTGGTTCCTTCCAAGTCGAGTGTACTGTTCTGCGATCCTTTCCCGAAACATGGAAGACCTCCTTGCTCCGTCTCCGTTCTGCCTGCGATCGCGAGGAAGCCGACCCCATGAGACTGGGATCCCTACTCTACATTATAACGCGTAACGATGGTTGACGCAAACGAGTGCTGTGACTCCCCTTCCAATGGCGGAAAAGCCCTTGCAGCGACCATGTCAAGCTAGTATAATGAGCCCAAGATTGTGACCAGGTGATATTCCTTGAACACCAAAACCGTGGTCATCATCCCCACTTATAACGAAGCCGAGAACCTCGTGCAGATGGTGGCGGAGTTGATGACCCTCGGCCTGGATAGTCTCCACATGCTGATCATCGACGACAACTCTCCCGACGGCACCGGTGAGATCGCCGATGACTTGGCCCTGCAGTACGCCGACAACGTGCACATCATCCACCGGGCGAGGAAGATGGGGCTCGGGACAGCCTACATCATGGGGTTTCGCTACGCACTCGAGTCTGGTGCGGAGAACATCATCCAGATGGACGCGGATTTCTCCCACTCTCCTTCCTACCTCCCCGTCTTGCTGGACAAGATCGAGGAATGCGACTTAGTCATCGGATCGCGTTATGTACCAGACGGAGGAGTTGACACCAAGTGGAGCCCCTGGAGACGGT
>CAZNMJ010000021.1:7375-24918 GCA_964573815.1 uncultured Anaerolineales bacterium | reverse complement strand
AAGAGAAACAGTATCGGGAATACCGCGAACAGAAAGGGGTGAATAACGAGCGATTTCCTCACGTGGATCCGGCCCACTTTTCTAGATGATGATATCTGACACGAGTTTCTGTCCTTAGATTCTCAGGGTATGATGCAGCTCCCCCCCGAAATACCTCCTCGCGGCAGAAGGGGTACCTGGAGCGCATACTGGCGCGAAACCCCCGCACGGTGGAACCACACGGAAGTCCGTTCTCTGCTGCTCAGCACGAGGGCGAAAGTCACGTAGCTCTGCATACCCGCTACATGATCCTGTTCTCCGCTCTGGTACTCATGGTAGATCTAGAAATGCCCAGGGCAATGGAACGGATGCGCTAGGACCGAGAGCTGATGCGATCCGGCGGTCTCCAGGCTGACGCGGATCGTCCAATCATCCGCCATCCATCGCGAGGAAACAACATCCATAGGCTCAACAGGATACCATCGCGCGCCCAGCACCGGAAGTTGGACTTCCTAGGTCTCCCCGCCCCCCTCGCACGACTTGCTCACAACCTCCAGGCAATCCCAGCACTCGCGAGATCGATCCCCGTTCTGGCCAGTCTGGTCCACAGGGCGATTATCGTTGCCACATGGATCGGAAAGTAGAAACTGAGGAGAAGGACCAGCGTGCCTTCCATCACCCCCAGGCCCGAAGGGGTTACCAGACTCAGGAAACCAACCACCCAGGATATGGCAAAGATCCCTGCGAGCACCAAGAACTGGGGCAAAGGTGCTGGACCTATGGAGCGGATGAGAAAGTAATAAGCCACACCGTTGATGAGCCAAAAGACGCCCCACAGGCCCAGCTGGGCCAGCAGATACCTGTACCCCCAACTGAGTTCGATCTTCGGCTGTCCTGTCAGGCGCAATGCCAGGTTTACCCCGCGGGTGACCAAGGCTGGATGGAGCAGGATCAAGCCGAGTGGAAGGAAGATGAACAGCACATACAAGCCTGCCATCGATTCCAGATTCCACCAGAAAGGCAACGTGACAGCAAATATCATCACACCGGAGATCACCTGCAGCAACAGCTGCAGAATCACGCTTGACCCCGATATCACCTTGGAGACGCCTTCCTTCTCGCTCAGATAGACCAACCCTAGGATGCTCCACACCTTCCCTGGAATGTAGCGGCCCAACTGCGAAAGGTAGAAAATGCGATAGCTCTTGCGGAAACTCAAAGGCGTGCCCAGGCCCTGCACGATCAGTTTCCAGAGATAAGCATAAATGACGGTGGTGCATAACATCAGAGAGAAAGCGACAACGAGGGCAAGATAGTCGAGGTCCCAGTCATAGGCAACTATCTCCTCCCAATCCAGGTAGAGGGTGCGCAGCATGAAGCCCAGAATCAGCACCACGATCGCGATCCCCGCCACTCGCGAGAGGAGATTCGTCCTATGCCGGATTATGGACATCCTTTCGCAGCTTTCGGACAGAGGTATAGTATGTCCACTGCAGGCGCCTCCTATCTCAGCCAACTTGTCGTTCGAAGAACGATATCCGATCTAGAACGGATTTGCCCCCCCGGAACAGACGCTTGATATCCTGAACGCTCCGTGTGCCGAGCAGCGACCTGGCTACAAACTTGGGCCTGAAATAGTACCGCCGATATGCGCGGATGCGGGCCTTTTCCACGTCCTCCCGCGTCAGTTCGTCGGTCTCTATGAGGGAATTCTCTGCCGCGAAATCCTCCCAGCCGTCATAGACGAGCCAACCGTGTTCCATGCAGGTCTGATACAGCTCGGTGCCAGGGTGCGGAATGACGATGGCGAACTGAGTGCTGTCCGCATCTATCTCCTTCGCGAACTCGATCGTCTCCTCAACGGTTTCTTGAGTCTCGCCCGGGACACCGAAAAGGAAGAAAGCCTGAGTCTTGATCCCCAACTCCCGGCAGTCCTTGAAGGCCTGCCGGACTCTGTCCATGGAGATCCGCTTTTTCATGATCTCCAGCATCTTCGGCGAGCCCGACTCGACTCCAAATAGGATGTAGTGGCACCCAGCTTCCTTCATCGCCGTCAGCACTTCCCGATCGACAGTGTCCACCCGGCTCTGCACGATCCACTTCACGTCCACTCCACGCTCCAAGAGGAGGCGACACATGTCCAGCACCCTCTTCTTATTCAGAGTGAGGCAGTCGTCATCGAAGTATATCTCATCCACACCATACTCCCTCACCACGTGCTCCATCTCGTCCACCACGTTGGCAGCACTTCTGGCCCTGAACTTGTGTCCGTACAGAGTGTCAGGCCACAGGCAGTACGTGCAGTGGTAGGGACAGCCCCGCGAACTAACCATGGCCGTCGGACAGTCTCCCGCATAGATGGCTGCTCGATAGCCATCGTGACGGACGATATGGCGCGCGGGGAAGGGCAGAGAATCGAGATCTTCGACAAGGGGCCGGGCAGGATTGACCCGCACCTCTCCTCCCTGCCGGTAAGTAAGACCCTGCACCTGACTCAGTTCATCGCCGCTGGCCACTGTGAGGGCTAGTTCCTTAACCGTCATCTCAGCTTCCCCGCGACAGATGGCGTCCACGGCCGCATGATCCGTGATGATCTGCTCATGGAAGAACGTAGAGTGCGAGCCTATGAGTGCTACCGTCGTGCTTTCCAGACTGGCCTTTACAGCCCGCGCAGTCTCCAGGTCATAGTTGATAGACGGGGTTGAACACTCGATCACAACCAGATCAGGGCCGATGTTGCTCACTGCGCGGGCGAAGTCAGCGATGGACATCTCTTCCATCACACCATCAATGAAACCCACCTCTACACCAGCTTCTTCCAGCACAGCCACAATGTACGCCAGGTAGATGGGATACTCCAGATACTTGTCGCTCCTCTTGTGGGGCCAACGTACGTCCGACCGCGCTCCATAGCCCTCGCCGGGCCAAGGCGGGTTGGTCACCAGGACTTTCATCATGCCTCCGTCAGATTCCGACCCTCTTCCACATAGCTTTCGCAGAGCTTCACAAACTGGTCCGCCAGCTTGCTCCACTCGAACTTCTCCCTCACCATGGCGTATCCGTTCTCGCCGAGCTTCTTCCTGAGTTCCCGATCCTCGATAAGCAAGTTGATCTTGTCAGCAAGCTCCTTGGCATCGCCTGGCCGATAGAAGAGAGCAGTGACTCCGTCCTCGGCTACCTCCTGCAGGGCTGGCAGGCGCGGCAAGATGGCTGGAACGCCACAGCCCCAGTACTCGAACTCTTTGAGAGTCACGCGCCCCCTGGCGGATAGAACGTCGGGCAGCACCACCAGACCGATGTCGCTGGCGCAGATGTAGGACGGAATCTCATCCTGTTCCAGCCAGCCAGAGAAGTAGAAATGACTCTCAAGTGCGCGTTCACTCACGCTCCTCTTCAGGCCTGGCACAGCGCTGCCATCTCCAACCAGCCAGAAGTGTACATTCTCGTGTCTAGGAATTACCAGCCCAGCCGCATCGACCAGCAGTCCCGGATCATCCTGGGGATCAATCGCACCATGGAAGATGAGGACGTGGCTGGCCTTCGGGGCGTGCCTGCTCCGTATCTCCTGCGCGTCTACGGGGTGGAAAACGCTGGTGTCCACACCATCGGGAACCACATCAGTGCGCTCGGCAGCAGCTCCATGTTGGACAAGTATCTCTTTCATCGCCTCGCTGATAGTGATGATCCTGTCCGACTCCTGTATGACTTTGCTCTCCAGACGACGCCCGCCACCCGTCACCGCCCTCAGCCAGGCGCGCTGCGAATAGTCTTCCAAGTACTCAAAAAGGAGATCGGTCAGGTCCAACACAGTCAACGACTGAGGGCTGGATTTCTTTCCCAGCAGAGCCCCGTATCCAGCAATGGAGTTGTGGGAAACGATGACGTCAGGCTTGACCGTCCGCACGAACTCGGCGACTCGCAGGATGTTGTAGGGAAAAGCCAGCATATACTTCGGCATCTTCCACCTACCCAGCCGGTTGACCCCCTGAAGAGCAAGCCAGTCCTGGCATCCGAGCTGCCCGATGGCCTCCCTCCTGGTCACAGCGATGGATGACGCCACGTGAACCTCGTGGCCCCTAGCCACGAAGGACTTGATTAGATTCGATATCCGCGGAGTGCCTCCCCCGCTGATAGGAACCAGTTTTTCAAAGATTGTGACCAAGACTCTCACCACGATACCATGCTCCAGCACTCAGTCCGAGCCAGACGCCGGCGACCTTCTCAGGCGAGCGACCTAGCCTCTAGAGTCTAGCTCCTCATAGACCCGCTCAAACTGGCCAACTTCTCTCTCCCAGCTATAGCGGGCCAGAAGCTTCTCCCTGGCTCTATCCCCCAAGGTCTTCCGGAGAGTGCTGTCCCCCATCAAACGCAGGAGCAACTCTATGAACACCTCATCCACATCCTCGGTTAGCAAGATCTCCTCACCATCACTGAAGTCCAAGCCTTCAGCCCCGATCTCGGTAGACACAACCGGTCTGGAGCAAGCAGCGGCCTCCAATATCTTCAGCCGAGTGCCCGAGCCGCGATCCATCGGCACTATCACGATATCCGAAGCCGACAGGTAGTCAGCCAAGTTAGGTGACTCGTCCTTACTGCTAGTCACAAATCCGGTGAAGAACAATCGGTCCCTCTCGTACTCGAGCAGATGCTCGTAGTTCTGTCCGACGATCATGAACCACGAATTGGGATACCTGGAGGTGACCACAGGGTAGATCCGCTCCGCAATGTACTGTGCAGCCACCGCATTGTGAAGAGCATCCATCTTGCCCACGTAGGTCAAGACCATGTCCGCTTCCCCTATGCCTAGAGCATCTCTCACTATGGTCCTTCCGCCCGAATCATAACGGAATACCTCTTCATCGGCGCAATGGTTGATCACATGGATCTTCTGCTCAGGGATCCCGTACAGGTTCATCATGTGCTTCTTGTCCACCTCGGACACAGCCACGATCCTGTCGGCCACTTTGCACGCAATTCGTTCCAACCATTTGAGAACATAGGTCACGTAGCCAGGAGCCTCAAACTTCACCTGCTTGACGTACTCGGCATTCTCCTGCACCAGGACGAGGGGTTTCTTGAACCGCCTCTTTAGCGAGTATCCGGGGAAGAAGGTGTATAGTACCTGACATTGAACAATATCCGCTTCTATGTGCTGCATCATATCATGCGCAGCCCGGTAATAGTAGGGATTGAGCAAGAAAGACTTGTACTGCAGTCGATCAAAGCCGCTCGGTGGACAATAGCGTACGGTGAGGTTGGGATGGGTAATATCGATCGGCCCGTCCTGAGAGAAAACGCGACTCAGCAGCACGCCCAAGACGTGGTGCGGAGTGAGGTACTTGACGATGTGATAGATATTCTCACTGTTTCCATCGACAGGAGGAAAAATGTCACACGGGGATAGGACGAGAATCTTCCTCACTTGCTTCTAGCCCTCTTCTCGACTCACTCTTCCCAGATTCTCCATGGCCCTTAGCGGTTCAGCCGTATGGTGCAGAAAATCCTTGAAGTGCACGATGTCGATGGAACAATCTTTCAGACCAAGGCCATCCACATCTCCGACGAGTGCGCTAGCGTTGCTCACGTCCATGGCTCCCAAGAACTCATCCGCGGTCCTGATCGCCCCTGAGGAGAAATCCACCCCTACGACCGTGTCAAAGTGTTTGCTCAACACATAGGTGGTAACGCCTTGGCCACACCCTATGTCCAGGCAGCTCATCTGGCTGACGCCATCTATCCCTTTCACCGCCAGTGAGACGATATGATGCTCAGAATACGTCCTGACCGGGTGCTGAACCTTGTACAGGGCGAAGTCAAGATCGCCGTACAGTTGATCGTAGGTCTCCCTTTGAAACTGCTTGAACCCTTCGCCCCGATGCTGACCCATGAAACCCCCTTGCACTCGCACACGCGTCTATACGACTAGGTCCTTTTCCTTGAGTTCCTGATCCACCACATGAAACCGGTCGGCGGCCTCCTGTTCTCTCACCCAACCGATGAGGTCTGAGACGCCTTCCTCGAAGCCCACCAACGGGGCAAACCCGAGCCCCTGTTGGATCTTCCCTATGTCGGCGAAGCAGTGCCGAATGTCCCCCCTCCGATACTGGCCCGCAACCACCGGTTCGATCTCCCCATCCGCGAGGCTGTCTGTGAGCAGCCGAGCCACCTCTAGAATGGTCATTGGCCTGCCCGTACCCACGTTGAGTACCTCGTAGTCAGCCTCGCCACGTTCCATGGCCAGCAGACTAGCCCGCACGACATCGTGTACATGTATGAAATCCCGGCTCTGCAGTCCATCCTCGTAGATGACGGGAGGCTGCTTATTCAGAAGGCGAGAGGAGAAGATGGCCGCCACCCCAGTGTAAGGGTTTGACAGTGCCTGCCTTGGTCCGTAAACGTTGAAAAACCGGAGAGCCACCGTGGGAATCCCGTACGCTCTGCCGAAGCAGAGGAACATCTCCTCATGGTCCCTCTTGGTGACCGCATATATCGAACTGGGGTAAAGCGGCTTGCGCTCGTCGGTTGGCAGCGGGCGCGCCTCGTCGCCACACTGGGGACAGCGCATCTCCCACTTTCTCTCCCGCAGCTGCTCGTCAGGGCGCAGGTGGGGATATACCACACCGCACTTGCCGCACTCGTACTTGCCCTCACCGTAGATGGACATCGAGGAGGCCACGATCAGCTTCTCAACCTCGTGTTCTTCGTTAGCCAGGATGTCGAGCAGGATCGCCCCACCAAGCGTGTTGGCCTCAACGTACCGGGATATCTCGTACATCGACTGGCCCACGCCGACCGCAGCAGCATAGTGGAAGACCACTGAGATGCCGTTCAACGCCTCCAAGAGGGCACCCCGATCACGGACATCGCCGATCACCAACTCCGCGGCTGGGTTCAGATACTCAGGCACTTGCTGCCTCGGTCCGTGGACCTGCGGCTCCAAGCTGTCGAATACCCTCACGTGGTGGCCCCTCTCAGCGAGGGCATCCACCAGGTAAGAGCCTATGAAACCGGCACCCCCCGTGACCAGGACGCTACTGTCATGACTCATGCTGACTCCTCTTCCGAAGCGCCCTCGCGCACCCTATTAGCTGACGCTGGCCGAGGCGCTCGACTTGCCGCAATGTTATCATACCCACCGTGTGGTAGCAACCCTATGCACGTGCAGCGAGCACTTCCTCATACACCTTCATCGTGTTCTCTGCGATTCCCTCCCAGCAGAAGAGATTCGACAAGCCCGCAGCCCCTTTCGCCAGCCGTTCGCGCAGCTGAGGCGATGCGGCCACTTGTGAGATCTTGTGGGCAAGGGCTTCGTCATCGTCGGGCGGAACCAGGCCCATGTTCTCATTCTCGACGATCTCAGCCACCTCCACTCGGGGATAGGTACTCACAATGGGCACGCCATGGGCAAGGGCAGCCATCAAGGTCCCTCGTCGAAACGACGCTCCATCCCGATAAGGCAAGACGCAGATGTCGGATGACCAGAAGCTGGCCGAGACCTCAGGTGCATCAACATAGTCGGTCCAGGATACATGATCAGCGATCCCCAACCCGTCGATGAGAGCCTCCATCTTCTGGAGGTAGGCAACGTTGGTGGGATCGCTGGACCCCACACGCCCTCCTATCATCAGCAGTTTCACCCTCTCACCAGAGGCCACGAGTCGGGCCAGAGCTCGGAACAACGTTTCACCCCCCTTGCTCTCGTTGAGAAAGCCGAAGTAGCAAAGCAGGATCTCCTCTGGGCGCACGCCCCATCGCTGACGCCACTTCTCCCGATCATAACCGGGCGGCGCTTGCGGGTCTATGTTGCTGCCAATGGGGAACAGATGTAGGCTGCGCGGCGCATATGCCTCCGCCCCCAAACGATCTTCGACATTGGTGACGATAGTCGCATCGCTACCTCTTATCAAAGCGCTGGTGACCCAGCGTCGTACGGGGCCAGCCTTCGGGAACAGGTAGGGCAGTTTCAAATCGTGGAAAGTGGTGACAATGCCAGGCCTGTCCCTCAACAGGCGCAGCCTCCACGGCAGGAAGTTGACGGCGGGGTGCATCTGGTAGGCGGCAGTCTGGTACTGGACATTGAGAATCTCAGACCTCGTGTGTCGCAGTACCTCGGTGACCTGCGAGCATGAGGAGAAGCCCCAGCGCTCCACGACCGGAAACAGTGTCAGACGCAAGCCATTCCTTCGAATGGTCACGCCGTCATGAGACCTTCGAGGAGCCGCCGAGGACTCGCTGGCTCTGATTGAGGATACCACGCTCACCGTGGCTCCCAACCTGTTCAGTGCCAGTCCTATCTCGCACGCGAAGTCTCCCACGCCGCCCTGCATGGGCGGGAACTCTCCGCTCAGTAGACACACTCTCATGTTACCTGAGACCAGATCCCAGAACCTGCCAGTAGGCAGCCACACGTTGCCGACGCAGGGATCGTTTGTGGCCCACAAGCCATTTGAGCCCCTCCACCGTCATCTGCCAGAGGTACGTGGCCAACAGGAAGAACCGCAGCATCTCTCCTTTCAACCTGCCATGGTGCTTCTTGAAGAAAAGGACCTTGCTACGCTGAAACTGGATATGCCGGACGGGAAGCACCTGTTCGCTGCTCTTTCCCACATGGTGAATCGCCTGGGCCGTCGGCAAGTAGACCACCTCCCATCCTCGCATCTTGGCGCGATAGCACCAGTCCAACTCCTCCGAGTACATGAAGAAGCTCTCGTCTAAGGGCCCGACCTCCTCCAAGGTCTCCCGCCGAATGAGCAGGCAGGCTCCCACAACCCAGTCCACAGCCTGGGTCTCACCATCGAACCTGTCCAATACGTAGTACCGCTCTAGCATCCCGCTCTGGGCAAACCAGGATTGCAGGAAGGTGCTCTCCACGTAGGCCGTTCGCAGGTCGGGAAATCGGCGTCGTGACGACTGGACCTGACCATCTGGATACAGAAGCTGGGGACCCAGAGCGCCTGCCGTGGGGTGGTCGTCCATGTACGCCACCATCTCACCCAGCGCATCTCCCACTACCTCGGTGTCCGGGTTCAGGAGTAGAACATGCCGGCCATCGCTCAAGGCTATACCTTGATTGTTCCCTTTGGTGAAGCCAAGATTGCGATCGTTAGCTATTACGTGAATCTCGGGAAACGCCTCCTTGACCATTTCTACGCTGCCATTGCTGGAGGCGTTGTCCACCACAATCAATTGGGAGGAAAGCGCCTGGCCTCTCCCAGAACTCAGGCTTTCAGTCACCGACTTCAAGCAAGCGCGCAGAAGGTCTCTGACGTTCCAACTTACGACGATGATCGATAGGTCGTGAGCTTTCATCGCATCATCCTAGTGGCACAAACCCCCGAGTCTATCGGGGGTTTGAGAGGTCGTGATCCAGCTACAGCACCAACCAACAGTGCGTCCGACAACTCAGCACCGTCGCAACTCCGCAACGCTGCGAGTTCCTGAGCGCCCCATCACTACAACCTTCGCTTCAGCAGGTAATCGGCGAGGTCGAGCATTACTTCACGATACTCGCTGGGAGACAGCTGGTCGATAGCCTGCTTGGACTCGGCTGTGAAGCGCTGGGCCTCCTCCCGCGCTAATCCGATGGCCGGCGAACTCCTGACCATGTCCACCAGAGTCCGGATCTTCTCCTCCCTCCCCTGCCGCTCCTCGAAGATAGACGGCAACAGATCGACTTCGGGATGCATCTCTAGGAAGAGAAGCAAGGGTAGAGTGATGGTCCCCTGGCGCAAGTCGCTCCCGATAGGTTTGCCCAGCTCCTGCTCATCGCCGGTGAAGTCCAGGATGTCATCGACGATCTGGAAAGCCATGCCCAGATTGTATCCATAGTCCCGAAGCGCCCGCACCGTGGGTGGTGGGGCCCCGCTGAGTAACGCCCCGGATTCACCGGACGCGGCGAACAGAGAGGCCGTCTTGCTGAATATGCTCTGGAAGTAGTCCTCCTTGGTTCTCCGCCACGCTACCTCGCCAAAGGCCTGCTTCAACTCCCCGCCGCAAATGGTCATCAGCGTTTGAGCGAAGATGCTTACTACAGGGACGCTCTGCGTTTCCGCGGCGAGGTCTGCTGCCCTGGCGAATAGGTAGTCTCCCACGAGTATCACCGCTCCAGTACCGAGATCCACGTTGAGCGTGGGATTGCCTCGCCTCATGAGCGAGCCATCCAGCAAGTCATCGTGCACAAGCGTTGCGGTGTGTAGTAGTTCTACTGCGGCCGCCAAGGGCAAGACTCGTTCAGTGGCGTCGGAATTGTGCGATTTGGAGGCCAAGATGACCAGTGCAGGGCGGATGCGCTTGCCGCCGCTGTCCAACACGTATCTCAAGACACCTTCAAGCCGAGACTGCTCCACCTCCACAGCCTGCCGCAGTCTCTCCTCGACTACCTCTAACTCTTTACGTATAGGCTCCAGCAGAGACAGGATCTCCAATACTCACCTTCCTGAACGCCGAGTGACCACCGCCGCCATAGGGCCTCACGATCAGACGAGTGCGCCCACGCCTGTCAGCTCGCCGGCAGGATGCATTCCTCGACATTCCGCCGATAGGCCCTACTCCAACCTGAACACTCGGCAAGCATTCTCAGTAGTAACCCGCGACACATCCTCCAGCGACATGTCCTTGATCTCAGCTATCTTTTGCGCCACCAACTTCACGTTGGCCGGCTCGTTCCGCTTGCCCCGATACGGGTGGGGAGAGAGGAACGGGCAATCGGTTTCGAGGAGCAGTCTGTCCACAGGCAGCCGACGGACTAGCTCTTGGAGCCGCGTCGCGTTGGGAAAGGTGACGGGGCCCGCGACCGAGATGTAGAAGCCCAGCTCAAAGAGCTCTTCGGCCATGGTACGGTCACCGGAAAAACAGTGCACTACCCCCAGGGGGGGCTTCAGCCCGTTGCTAGACGAGCCAACAGCCTCGGCCCAACCTCGGACAATCCGCATGACATCTTCATGGGCCGCCCGGTCGTGAATCACCACAGGCTTGCCAGTGTCCGCTGCCAACTCCAACTGCTGCCTGAAGACTTGCCGCTGCACATCCCTTGGAGAGCGATCCCGATAGTAGTCCAGCCCCATCTCCCCGATGGCGACCACGTTGTGATGCGCGCTCAATCCCTTCAAGCTCTCCAAACCCTCTGGAGTGACCCGAGACGCCTGATGAGGATGTACTCCCACGCATGCCCATAGACTCGCGTTGCCACCAGTGAGACCCACGACTTGCCGACTCGAATCGAGATCAAACCCCACTGTCACGATGCGAGTCACACCTTCGCTGGCCGCCCTGTCTACGACCTGCTCTCGATCCTCGTCAAACTGAGAGAAATCAAGGTGTGCGTGAGTATCAACTAATGGAGCCTCCATTTGACTTCCTCAGTTCGACGTCAGTACTGTTCCCTCTGATACGAGGCCCCGTAGCTGCACTCCGCGCTGCCTTTCAGGTGGCACAGTGCCACACCGTGCCCTCACGTTGACCTTTTCAGCGAAGCCACGTCCGCCTCGACCATCATCTCTACCAGTTCCTCGAAAGTGACACTCGGCTCCCACCCCAGTGTCTCCCGGGCCTTTGCCGAGTCCCCCACAAGCTGGTCGACATCAGCCGGGCGTAAGAACCGCTCATCAACCCTCACGTACTCCCTGTAGTCAAGATCCAGCAAGCCAAAGGCAGCCTCCAAGAGCCTGCGTACCGAGTGAGTTTCCCCACTGGCAACGACGAAGGTCTCTGGATCGTCCTGCTGGAGCATCAGCCACATCGCGCGCACATAGTCGCCAGCGAACCCCCAATCGCGCTCAGCATCCAAGTTGCCCATGGGCAGTTGGTCCGCAAGACCCAGCTTTATTCTCGCCGCTCCGTGACTGACCTTCCGTTCCACGAACTCAAGTCCCCGACGCGGAGATCCATGGTTGAACAGTATTCCTGAACAGGCGAACAACCCGTAGCTCTCCCGATAGTTCACGGTAATCCAATGTCCATAGACCTTTGCGACTCCGTAAGGACTACGGGGATAGAAAGGGGTGTTCTCGTTCTGGGGCACCTCTCGTACCTTGCCGAACATCTCGCTGCTCGATGCCTGGTAGAATCGTGCCTCCGGGGCCACCATTCGCATCGCCTCTAGCATGCGCGTCACGCCCAAGGCGGTGAACTCGCCGGTTAGGACAGGCTGCTTCCAAGATGTGGGCACGAAGGACTGAGCGGCGAGATTGTAGATCTCATCAGGCTGGTGCTCTTTCATAATGTCAACCAGGGATGTCTGATCGAGGAGGTCACCTTGGACTAGAGTCAGCCTATCCTGAATATGCCTAATACGATCGAAATTGGTGGTGCTTGTACGACGCACCATGCCGACGACCTGATACCCCTTCTCCAGCAGAAACTCCGCTAGATACGAACCGTCTTGACCAGTTATGCCCGTTACCAGCGCTTTCTTCATTGGCTTTCCTCGAGATCCTCCCGGATTCTCTTCCGCCAGTAGTTCAACACATCGAGCAGACTCTCCTGAAGGCCAATGGTGGCTCGCCAACCAGTCTGCTCGCGGAACTTGCTGCAGTCGCATACAACAATGGGCACGTCGGAGGGCCTAAAGCGCCCTTCGTCTGGTACAACCTCGATCTCTACTTCACTCATGCCCAATAGCATGTCCAGTACTTCGCGGATGGAGTAGGCTTTCTCCGCCCCCAAGTTGTACACGTCCCCTGCCTCTCCGTGTTCGAGAGCCAGATGATATGCGCGAACCATGTCTCGCACATCGGTGAAATCACGCCTTGCGTCCAGATTGCCCACCTTCAGCTTGGGCTCCTGCCAGCCCGCTTCAATCTCGGCTATCTGCCTCGCGAAATCGGAGGTCACGAAAGCAGGACTCTGGCGGGCACCAATGTGATTGAACGGACGCACTCTGACAATGGGCAGATTGTGACTGGCGTAGTACTGATAGCCAAGCATGTCTTGGGCGATCTTGCTCACCGCGTAGGGACTGTACGGCCGCAGAGGCGTCGCCTCAGTGATGGGCAATTCATCGGGGGCAATCAGGCCATACTCATCGGCCGAGCCCACGATCAGTACCCTGGGTCTGGCGCCGGTCTCAAGCAGGGCCTGAAGGATATTCAGCTGAGCCCGGATGTTGTTGGCAAGGGTCTGCCAGGGGTCCCGCCACGAGACAGGAACGAACGCCTGAGCCGCCAGATGAAAGATGTAGTCAGGCTTCGTCTTTGTCAGCACATCTGATGCGACATCGGGCTGTGACATGTCGCCCAAGACGAATTCGATGTCCCTCTTGATGTGAGCAATGTTTCTGTCGTTGCTGCTGATGTCGGTCCCAAGAACCTCCAGATCGGTGTGGGCGATCAAATACTCGGCCAGGTGGCTGCCCGCGAAGCCAGTGACCCCGGTGATTAGCGCCCTCAAGTCACTCTCCCAAGTCGGTGTAGCGTCAATCCGGGCTATTATAACCCAACTTGGTGCCCAAGTAAAGCTTACCGCCGAATTACCAGACTGACAACTCTCCCCTGGCTAGAGCAGCGGTGAAGTCGTATATGTTGTCCAACTCCCTGGCCATGACCCCCTCAACTTCACCCTTGATGGAGTCCAGGCTCGCTCCCTTGACCAGACTCAGTTGCGCTGACGCGATCAACGGCTCATGGATGGGGCGTCCAATCTGGCTGCACAGCCAGACATACACCTCACGAATCCCTGACACTTCATGGTAAATCTGCCCAGCTATGCGGTGAGTCAAGAGACTGTAAATCTTGCCCACGTGGCTGATGGGGTTCTTCCCAGCCGCAGCCTCCGTGCTCATCGGACGGTTCAACGCGATTACGCCATTGACCTTGTTTCCTCGACCCACCTGACCACAATCGGCGCCCTCAGCCGAGGTCCCGAGAACCGTGAGATACATGCCTTCCTCGCCTCTAGACTTGTCATCTAGAGTGTTGATATCCACAGCCACCTTGTCGAAGTTGAGTCTCTCCCGGTTCACAAAGTCGAGTGCCGCCTTCCTAATCTCCTCCTTGCGCGAGAAGTACGCTTCAACATTGCCGACGAAGCGATCCACAAAGGCTATGGCTATGGTGAGGATCAGCTCCCGATTGCGACGATACCCCATGACCTTGATATCCTCACCAGACTCCGGATAGGAATCCTTGAACTCAGCAGAATTGAGATATCTCTCCACGTTGAGGACTATTCTCTCCGTCTGGGTTAGCGGTGCATAGCCCACAGCCGCCGAAGTATCATTGGCCCCGATGACCTCCCGATCAAAGATGTCGGTCAACTCGGGCGATCCTTCCTTGATCTCGTTCTGATAGACCACATGCTCGTCTGGGTCCACAAAACGTAGATTCTCCCTTAGCCACCTCTTGGCGGTCTGTTCGGCGATCTCACCAACTGCCACCCGCTTCTTGACAACCTGATAGATGGCCCGGTCGCCAAACACGAGCCTCATCGGTTCGTCCACGACCCCACCGCCTATCGTGGGAGAAGTCCGGCCTGCCACCAGTAGGCCTTTGTCGATGTTGTGGTGCACGATTCTGCCGAACGTGTCCATGTACTCTCTGCACAGCGCCACGGAGATGTCCTCCATGATCGCGTCACAGATGGAGTCGGGGTGCCCAACCCCCTTCCTCTCCACGAGTTCCACCTGCTGTTCTTCAACGGGAACCATATCCAGGCTCTCTACGGTGATGTTTCTCATCTGCTTCACGCCTCCTAGTCTATTGTCCTTCACGAGTGGGGGATGTACCCCGGTGCCCTAGGTTCCTGCCTCCCACGAAGTGAGGTACTCCTCTTGCTCAGGGGTCAGGGTATCTATTTCCAGTCCTGTGGCGGCAAGCTTCAAACGAGCTATCTCACGATCTATCTCTTCCGGCACGGGATAGACCTTCTTCTCCAAGGCGCTTCCTTGTTTGACCAGGTACTCGATGCCCAGAGCTTGATTGGCGAAGGACATGTCCATGACCGAGGCAGGGTGTCCTTCAGCCGTAGCCAGATTCACCAGTCGCCCTTCTCCAAGCAGCGATATGCGACGCCCATCCGCCATGAAGTACTGATCCACACCCGGCCTCGGCTGACGCGCCTCGACCGCCAAGTCCTGCAACGCGGGGATATTGATCTCCACATTGAAGTGCCCGGAGTTGGCCAGGATGGCGCCATCCTTCATCACCTCAAAATGGTGCTTGTCGATGACATTGATATCCCCAGTGGCAGTGATGAGCACATCGCCGATCCTGGCTGCTTCCAACATGGGCATCACACGGAATCCATCCATCACAGCCTCCAAGGCTCTCAAGGGATCGACTTCGGTGACTATAACATTGGCTCCCATACCGCGCCCCCGCATGGCGATGCCCCGCCCGCACCAGCCATAGCCAGCCACGACGAGATTCCTGCCCGCCAGCAAGATGTTCGTCGCTCGTAATACCCCGTCGATAGTGGACTGGCCGGTGCCATATCGGTTGTCGAAAAGGTGCTTGGTCAGAGCATCGTTAACAGCGATGATCGGATACCGGAGCACTCCCTCTTGCGCCATGGCTCGGAGGCGGATGACTCCAGTCGTCGTCTCCTCCGTGCCTCCGATGACACCGTCAATGAGATCTGTTCTCTCTTTGTGCAGGGTGGACACGAGGTCCGCACCATCGTCAATGGTAACCTGAGGGCCGTGCTCCAGAGCCGCTCGGATATGTCGATAGTATGTCTCGTTGTCCTCCCCTTTGATGGCGAAGACTGGTATTTCGTCGTATACCACCAGGGATGCAGCCACATCATCTTGAGTGGAGAGAGGGTTGCTCGCACAGAGCACAAGGTCTGCTCCCCCGGCCGCCAGTGTCTTGGCCAGGTTGGCCGTCTCCGTCGTCACGTGGAGACAGCCGGACAGCTTGACACCCTTCAGCGGCTTCTCCTTCTCAAGCCTCTCCATTATGAGGCCCAGCACCGGCATCTCCTGAGCTGCCCACTGAATACGCAGCCTTCCCTGGTCCGCCAACGATCTGTCCTTCACGTCGTAGTCTTCAGTCATACGGTCACTCCTTCTCCAGTATTGACCTGCCACACCACTCGCTCACCTTCTGTCTGAGTAGCCCACGCCTCCCCGCGTCTCGCCTGCTCAGAGAATCTGACTAATGTTCGCACGCCAACACGGCCCTCAACCACGCACCCACAGGCGCCCTCGCAGGCCTCCCTTCCGAGTTCCCAGGGCTTCGAGGAAGGGACAGTAGATACGAAATCCCAGACGCTGGTAGATCTTGATTGCCGGCTCGTTTGCCTGCTGCACGCTCAACACGACATCGAGGGATTGAGCGAGCAGCTCCTCTATCACAGCGCTAGTGCACACCGTGCCGTAGCCCAGACTTCGATAGGCAGGATGCGTGTACACATTCCCCACTATTCCCAGGCCGTACGTACGAGAGATTAGGTGTGTCCCCGCCGTGGCCACCAGTCTGCCGTCCTTCTCTACGCCGTAGAAAACACCTTGGTCAACCTGATACGGTGCGAAAGCGACATCACCCCCACGGCGGTACAACTCCTGTAAACGGTGCACATGTCCCTGCCCGAGGCGAACCGCCGGCCCGTCCGCCGGTCTGAAGTCTTCGGGAACGAGAACCATTCTGAACATCTGGTCAATCGCCGACAGGGAGTAGAATCTCCGCAGCACAGTGAGGTGTTCTGCCTTGACGGCGAAATGGGCTCGTTGCGACTTCAAAGCGCTGTCAAGAATTGGGGCGAGGCCCTCTGCGAATCCCATGACAAAGATCCGATCCGGAGGCAGACCCAGGAAGCGAAGACAGAGTGTGGTCATCCTCCCGTCCTTCATAGCTGCGTACCATTCACACTCCTTCCAGAGCGCCGGTTCCAGATCTCCAATGGCATACGCGCCATAAAGCCGATCCCGCTGTAGGAAACGGTAGATATCACTTTTGGCCTCGATCCTCTTGACGGAAAAGTCCATGCTACGTTAGTATGTACCTACGCCTCATCTCTCGGGAGACGCCTGCTGTCAAGGCCAGTGCCCGTTCCGCATCCTCAAGAGACAAGGTCCCCAGGCCACAGCAAGGACTTACCAGTGAAGCTCCCAGCAGGTCGTCTAGAGCTATGCCCTTGCTCACCAGCAGCTTCATTGCCTGGTGCAGCCTGTCGACAAGACTCTCCGTTGTCTCGTCAGCTAGCTTCTCCACATCCCGGGGCACTACGCCCCACGCTATGATGCCACCCCGCTGCAGAAAATCCCGTACCTCTCCAGCATACAGCGACAAAGACTCTGCGTAGTCGTATGTGTCGTAGCTCAGG
This sequence comes from uncultured Anaerolineales bacterium, assembly GCA_964573815.1. Classification (GTDB taxonomy): domain Bacteria; phylum Chloroflexota; class Anaerolineae; order UBA7937; family B3-Chlor; genus CAYGAW01. Next base: position 7,680 of record CAZNMJ010000021.1, on the reverse strand, counting down.
ATATCGACGGAGGTGGAGAGAAGAAGCGACCAGTCTGTGTTCCCACAGCAATGAATCCCCTTCAGACCTCGGAGCCCCCCCAGCACCTCCTCCAGGAGGGTCAGTACTTGATCTCGCGTCACTGCTACGTAGGCCGAGCCGAAAGACGACATGTATGGCTCGTCAACGAGCATGATCGTCGTTGGATGGAGCCGACGGAGTCTTGCCTCCTGCCAGGCGGCCTTCAGTCTCAGGTGCTTGGCCACGGCGTCCGCGAGCACTTCGTCGTAGAGGACAGGGCGCCGGTCTTGATCAACCACGGTCAG
>CAZNMJ010000021.1:0-7275 GCA_964573815.1 uncultured Anaerolineales bacterium | reverse complement strand
CTCGGCGAAGTGCGTCCTGATCAGATCACACGCCACTTCCGGCTCGGTATGAGGCAAGCTGCCAACAGTCATAGGTAGCAGCTGTGGCTTGAATCGCGCGCTAATCCCACCCCCCATTGCCCAAGCATCAGGGCCTGTTTTCCTCCACCACCGTGCGCAGCGCCTTCCGGAAAGGTGGATAGACTATTCCGCCTTCGGTGATGATACCCGTTACATACCGAAAAGGTGTAACGTCGAAGGCAGGATTGGCCGCCCCCACGCCCTCAGGGGCGATGGGTTGGTCACGAACGTGTGTAACCTCCTCCGGATCCCGTTCCTCTATCGGGACCTCTTCTCCGGACTCGATACCCAGGTCTATGGTCGAGGTTGGTGCCACAGCGTAGAAAGGGACGCCGTTCTCCTTGGCCACCACTGCCAGCTTGTAGGTGCCAATCTTGTTGACCACGTCACCATTGGCCACGACTCTGTCAGCGCCCACGAAGATGATGTCAACCTTGCCTGCCTGGATGAAGTATCCCGCCGCGTTGTCTGCAATCAGTGTCATGGGAATACCTTCCCGCATCAACTCCCAGGCTGTCAGCCGGGCACCTTGAAGGCGAGGGCGGGTCTCATCTACAAAAACGTGAAGCCTCTTTCCTTGTTTCCACGCTGTTCTAATGGGGGCCAAGGCTGTACCGTAATCGACTGTGGCCAAGGCACCGGCGTTGCAATGGGTCAAGATGTTGTATCCGTCTTCTATCAATTCCGCCCCATGACTACCCATGCGCTTGTTGACTTCCACATCCTCGTCGGCCAAGGCCTCTGCCTCAGCGATGAGGGCTTCTCGAATCTCTTGCGTGTCTCTGAGCATCGGCTCTGCTGCCTTGCGAAGCATCCTGTCCACTGCCCAGCAAAGGTTGGAGGCAGTGGGACGAGTACTGCGCAGAACGTCACCTGCCTCTTCCAAGTCGGCCAACAGTTGAGATCTGTCCTGTGCCCTGCTGTGGACCGCGGCCAGAGCCACTCCGTAGGCCGCTGCAGCTCCAATAGCGGGTGCCCCTCGGATGTACATCTCCTTGATGGCTCGAGCCACATCGCGATAGTCCGTGAACTCCACCTCCACGTATTCATGGGGCAGCTTCCGCTGATCTATCATTCGTACGACGCCATCACGCCATTCAATGGTACGCATCGCGCCACCTCAAATCTCTCTAATACCGCATCAGGCCAAAAAAAATCTCTCCGCATCGGAGAGAAAGCAAGTATGGCTTCCTCTCATCTTACCGATTTCGTCCCCTCTGTCAAACCCTCTGTCAGCCCAATCTCAGAGAACTCGACTTCCAAAGCAAGAACGAAACCCGCCGGAATTGGCACCGGAACCACGAACTGGACACAGACCTGCCATCACATTTCAGCTGGGCTAAGTGCAGGTCTCTTGCCCCTCCGTGGAAGGTTGCCGGGGCTTCACAGGGCCGGTCCCTCCACCCCTCTGGATAAGAGTCCACGTCGTCTGTTAGCAGCTATCCAGCTCTTCAGTTGTTAATGAGCCCGTTTGAGCGGCCATCGCCAAAGGACGACCGTCCCCATCAAGGCCAAAAGATAACATAGCCAGGCTGCATTGTCAAATCCGCCATTTCCCTCCAGGCCTGGCGGCCCGAGCTCTCCCGCTAGCCGCCGCCCGCTGGGCGAGTTGGACAACACAGTCCTGGCAGGTCGGCCGGTCCACAAGAGTACATCTCCAGTTGAAGGCCCTCACCATCTGTCCAGGACTTCTGGATTCACCGGGTTTCGAGGCATGCGGCCCTGCAGCGCAGCCACGAGATTCTCTGCGGCTATCGTGGCCATCAGGGTGCGCGTCGCAATGCTGGCGCTGGCGATGTGAGGTACCACAACACAGTTGTCCAGCTTGAGAAGGGGATCATCGGCACGGATTGGCTCAGGGTCCGTCACGTCGAGACCAGCCCCCGCGATCTCACCCGAAACCAGGGCCTCATAGAGAGCCTGCTGATCCACCACCTGCCCTCGAGAGGTGTTGACGAGAATGGCCGTATTCTTCATCATCTTGAACTGCTCAGTGCCAATCATGTGATACGTCTCTGGGGTCAATGGGGTGTGCAGACTAACGAAGTCCGATTCCCGCAGCACAGTCTCCAGGTCTGCATAGATCAGATTCAGTTCCTCCTCCAAGCTCGGTCGACGATCTACGTCTTGGTAGAGAATCCTCATCTCGAAACCCGTCGCTCTCTTGGCCACGGCACTGCCTATCCGGCCCAGACCTACCAGACCCAGCGTCGCGCGGTGGAGGTCGTATCCCAGACAAAGCATAGGCCCCCAGGTCTTCCACCTGCCCTCCCGAACGTAGCGCACGCCCTCTACCACTCTGCGGGCGACGCAGGCTAGCAAAGTGAAGGTAAAGTCCGCCGTGGTGTCGGTCAGCACACCAGGGGTGTGGCAGACCATTATGCCTCGCTCTGTAGCGGCCTGGACATCTATGTTGTCGTAGCCGATGGCGTAGTTGCTCACCACCTTGAGGCACGGCGCGGCATCCATCAAATCAGCGTCAATGGCATCCGTGAGCAGGGTGAGGAAGCCGTCCACTTCTTCTGCCTCCTGTAGGAGCACGTCTCGGGGAGGCGGCAGTTCCTCTTGCCAGATCTTCACTTCTGTGAGGCTACGCAAGAGATCCAGTCCCGGCTTAGGTATCCGTCGGGTTACGTACACCTTGGGTCGCTGGGCCAACATCTACCCCCTTCTTGACATACCGCCACAGCTAGAATAGGATGACGATGGTACCCAATATTATAGTACCACCCACAGAGCAAGTCAATTCCCTGTCCGTTGCCTGCGAGCGCCATGAATGAGACACTATCCCCCGAAACGATCGGCAAAGGTCTGATAACCCAAATCCTCGGACAGAACATAGTCTGCTACGAATCTATCGGCTCCACCAACGATGTAGCCAAGCAACTGGCAAGGCAAGGCGCGGCTGAAGGCACCTTGATCGTGGCCGATCATCAGACAGGAGGCAAAGGACGCCAAGGGAGGAGATGGATTGCCCCTCCGGGCAGCAGCCTCCTGTTATCCCTCATTCTCTACCCCTCTCTTACATCCTCGCAGGTTCCGCGCCTCACCATGGCCTGTGCTCTGGCTGTGGCCCAGGCCATTGAAGAGTTCAGTCAGCTATCAGTCCACTTCAAGTGGCCCAATGACATCCTGCTGGGGAACAAGAAAGCTGGCGGGATACTGATCGAGGCTGGCACGAGTGGCGAAACTACGGACTACGCGATCGTGGGCCTGGGCCTGAATGTGAACCTCGATGTGCGGCAGATTCCCGAGCTAGCCGACACCGCAACGAGCATATCCCTGGAACTTGGACGCAGAGTGTCTCGCGTGGACTTACTACGGTTATTCCTCAAGTTCATGGAGGCAGAGTATCGGCTGTTGGAGCAGGGAGAATCGCCACATGAGAGATGGGCTGCGCGACTAGCGATGCTGGGCCAGCGGGTCAAAGTGGCTACGCCCTGGGGGGAAGAATCTGGCCGCGCCGAGGGGGTCGACGCCGAAGGGGGCCTTATCCTCCGCCGTGACGACGGCACAGCATCCTACGTCACGGTGGGAGACATCCAATAGGACCTCAAGATGACAGCGCCATCTCCTCTCCTAGCTCAGGTACCCGAACCTCTATGCCTTCACCCCTGAGATTGGAGACGAAGTACTCAGGCTTCTCTGTGTGGATGGGAATCAAAACACGGGGCGCTATGGTACGTACCATTTCCAGCAGGTCCGTGCCGCTCGCGTGACCGGATGAGTGAAAGCCCTCATCCCCACCCTCTGGATCGCCTACGAAGCGCATACCCAGGTGCCCGAGCCAGTTGCGGAGCCTTCTCAGGTCAAGTTGCTGCTCCTCGCCGTAGGCCTCGCTGGAAGAGTAGATGTACACCCCTCCCCTTGGCTCGACATCTATGAGGTCGTTGACATCCCAGAAGCTGAAGCACAGGATGCACTCCCCCTGTCGCTGGCGCACCTCATCCGCTGCCACCACCCTCGGTCCATACCTGTCGCGAAGTTTCCGCTCCCAGGATCGTAAACTAGCCTTGGGATCCCCATACACCAGGATCTCGGGATGGTTCACGATGTCAGGCACGCGCTCGGGTGATGCCAGGTGCATGGCCTCCAAGAGGTAGGCATCCTTCCCCAGCACCAGCAGTTTCCGACCGGTTTGCTGGGCAATCCTCAGAAAGGTGGTCAATCGCTCCACGTTGCGTGGTCCAAAATCAGCTACGACCAGACCCTTAGCCTGCTTGACCTCTCGCAACGCATTCTCGTGTACCTCCTCCTCGGTCACACGCTTGTCGTCGTCGGCCCGGGTGCCCTCGCAGAGCAGAGCGAGAGGACGCAGCCCTCTCATCTCTTCCACACAACGCCTCGTGTCCTCCTGAGCGCTGCCGTGGAGGCGAAGATCCCCTGTATATGCCAGCCATCCATCACTCGTCTGCACGGCGTATGCACAGGCTCCGAAAATGGAGTGGTCAACTGGAAAATGGCGCAACGGAAGGGAACCGACTCTGTCTGGAAGAGAATCAGTGGTGGCTAGCTGGAAATCCTTCCTCGTCGCCGGAATGCCGTTCTAGAATCTCTCAGCAGGCTCAGCGCCAGGCTGTCCGTCAACGAACAGGAAAGGACGTCGTTTGCTCGTCTTGGAAGCCTTGAGTACCCCGCCATTGGGCTCTCTCAGATTGGCGTAGCAGACCTCGCTCTCGAAGTCCGCCTGGCCGCTATCCTGCATAGCCTTGGAGATGAAGGCCGTCATGAGGCTGGAGTAGATGGGGATCTCGGGGTCAAGGAAGGAAATGTAGCCACTGTGATCAAGATGGGCATGGGAGAGGAGAGCGCCATCGAGACTCGTTCGGGCATAGTGAGGCTCTGCGCGCCATGGCTGCCAGAAACCCACGCCGGGTTCAAGATCCTCACGGTAGATGCCTTCCAGCGGTGGCAACAGCCCCATATAGAGGACGTCGAGCAGCCCCACACCCGGCCGTGGCTTCAGGTATTCCTCGAAGTAGTCGTATCTACGTTTGAAAGAGGTCCCGAAGTCGAAGGAGAAGCGGACATCGCTGTCTTGTACGACGATCTTGTTGCCGCCAATCTCGTTGACGCCGCCGTGGCACGTGATCCTCACCATGGTGAGAGTCACCAATCGAGGTCCGCTAGTCTGTCAGGCTTGCCTGGCACCTCATGACAGCCCCTGCACCGCGCCTCGTACACCTCGCTAGCCCCCACCATAATGATCGGGTCATCATAGGAGGCCGGTCGGCCGTCAATGAGCCGCTGCGTGCGTGTGGCCGGGGCACCACAGACTACGCAGATGGCTTGAAGTTTGTCCACGACCTCCGCTTCCGCCATCAGGGGCGGAACAGGACCGAAGGGCTCGCCGCGGAAATCCTTGTCCAACCCGGCGACGATGACGCGCTTCCCACCATCAGCCAAGGCATTGCAGACATCGACAATGGACTGATCAAAGAACTGGACCTCGTCCAGGATCACCACCTGGGTGTCTGGATCCACCAGATCGAGGATCGCCCTCGCATGCCTCACGCTGATCGCGTCGAACGACACACCGTTGTGAGAAGCCAACTTCTCTACCTCGTACCGGTCGTCCAATGAAGGCTTGAAAACCTGCATTTTCTGCTTGGCGATCTGGGCTCGTCTAGCTCGGCGGATCAACTCCTCCGTCTTGCCGCTGAACATGCTGCCGCAGACCAACTCTATCCAACCGCTGTTGTAGCTCTGGCTGATTCTTCCCCTCCTCTCTCGCGCCTCCTCAGCCGATGCGCCAACGCAAAAGGGCAGGTATCCCCTGCCCTTCCTGCTAGCCTACTCGCTACCTTCCCTACGCTTTCCCTTCCCTCGTTTCGAGGCTTTGCCAGAGGAAGCCTTGGGGGCTTTCTCGCCCTGGCTGCCCTCCGCCGCCTCCGAGTCGTCTGTCTCAGCGGTGGAGGCCATGGCCTTGCCCAGCTCCTCTCGCCTTTCCAGCCGCCTCATATAACGTTCCACTTGACCAGCAGTGTCCACGATACGCTGTTCACCGGTGAAGAAAGGGTGACACGCAGAACAGATATCGGTCTTGATCAGCGGCTTTGTGGCTCCAGTGGTGAAACTATTGCCACACCCGCATACCACCCGAGCCTCTGGAAAATACTCGGGGTGAATGCCCTTCTTCATCTAAGCTGCCACCTCCGGATAAACGCTAACCCGCTTCTTGAGCCTGGAAGCACGCTCAAACTTGACGAGCCCATCAATGACCGAGAACAGGGTATAGTCCTTGCCCATCTTCACATTCTCGCCTGGATAGAAAGTGCTTCCTCGCTGACGCACAATGATGGTACCGGCGCGGACCTTCTGACCAGCGTACCGCTTCACGCCCAACCGCTTGCCCGCGCTATCTCTACCATTGCGGCTGCTGCCGCCACCTTTCTTGTGAGCCATGTTACCACCCCCAACTATGCCTTGGCGAAGCCCTTGGCCTTCAAAGATGCACGAACCTCTTCGAGAGACTTGGGGCCAAAGCCCCGCAGAGCCAGCAACCCCTCGTCATCTGTCTTCAACAGGTCGTCCACCGTCTCTATTCCGCCGTCCCTCAGGATGCCGGTGATACGAGATGACAAACCCAGGTCCTCTATGGATACAGACACTTCTGCAACGGCCTCTTCAGCGATGGCTGCTTTCGGCTCCTCCACCGCTTCCCTCTCCCTAGGCTGTTCCTCAGCAACGCCTGGACGGAGAATGCTCTCGATTCGCAGCCTGGTGTAGCCTTGACGGTGCCCTTGCTTGCGCTGATATCGATTGCCAGGCCTGAACTTGAAGACAGTGATCTTTCGGCCGCGGCCCTGCTCCACGACGGTGGCTCGCACCTTGGCGCCCTCCACGACGGGCGTCCCAATAACGATGTCGCCGTCGTCGGCCACAAGGAGCACATTACCGAGTTCAATTGTGTCACCGACCCCGGCAGGCATTCTATCCACTTCGACGCTTTGCCCTGCTGAGACCCGGTACTGCTTTCCACCTCTCTCTATGATGGCGTACATATGATCCTCCAAACTCTGATTATAACAGCCTCGAAGCGACTTGTCAAAAAGCCGTAGTGCTTGCGCCAGGACATCGTTACCAGGTGGTGACAAAGATAGTGGCCAAGTCTGGGGCTCCTCTGGTAAAAGGATGGTGGAAACACCTCATCCAGCAGGAGGAGCGACTATGGCAGACTTGGCCTACAGGGAAGTTTACGCTATGAGCAGGATC
>CAZNMJ010000020.1:0-25057 GCA_964573815.1 uncultured Anaerolineales bacterium | reverse complement strand
CTCGCGGTGGCAGCCTCTGTCCCTGTGCTTCCCAGTCCCAGCCGTCGATCACCCCTAGGCCGATGTTGAAATCCTCTCCCACATCCCAAGGCAGTGTCTGCATCCACACCGTCTCTCCTGGTTGCCACTCGCTGGTCGGATACCAGATCGCCGTGGTCATGGGGCGCAAGGTGGTATCCTCCACAATCCTTCCCACGTCATCATAGAAGAAAGGGCAGATTCGGTAGTCGCCGTCTGAGTCGGTAAGTGGCTCCCAGTAGAGGGACAGGCTAGTCATACCCTCCTCTCGAACCATATCAAGACCGAGAAAACGAAGAGCGTCGCCGAATTCGACAATGGTGGGGTACTCTATCTGCGGATCTCGTCGTCGCGCGAAGGAGTAGAAGCTATTTGGCAGCTCGGCACTTTCTGATTGCCCCCGACGGAGGAGGACGTAGCCATCCTCAGCGGCAACGATGCCGAAATCCTCCTCGTTGACCAGCAACTGGAAAAGGTCGTACTGATCGTTGGGGTGAATGGGCCATGAGTCCGCCGTCACGTCGAAGAACACATACTCGGCGTCCTCAACACGGGGGAACATATATATACGCTCCCGCTGGCTGAGATGAGGCACCAAGCGGGACTGAGCAGACACAGCGGCGCCCGTAGGGATCAAACTGAGAAACGTGTCAGCAAGCTGCTCATGAGCGGTTACAAAGGGCATCTCAAAACCAGCAGCCAGGAGGCCAAACCCTCGGAAGTAGTGAACGACAAGAGTTGATAACAGAACCAACCATGAGAGCCACTGAACCACCCTCGGCTCCGGAACACCAATACGACGCGCCGACTTCTCGGCCAGAAGAGCAGTGCCATATATGCTCGAGACGATGAAGAAGGGCACTAAAGGTGCAGCGTAGTGAAAGGGACCTAAGGTATGCATGGGGGCATAAGTGCTTAGGAGATTCATCAATAGCGTTGGCGACGCTAGCAGTAGAATCTGGGGAGCCAGAAGAGAGAGGAAAGCCGTAGGCGAGAGTAAACCCAGCAAATAGCTCAGGTTTTCCTTAGTTAGCAGGTGCTTCAACACTATGTCTGGTCGGAAGAGCAATGTACCCAGCATCTCCAAGGGAGATTCCCCCAGGTAGCCATATCGGTCCCATTGAGAGTGCTGGCCGGACGCGCTGAAATGAGAAGGTATCAGGAAGAGAGCGACAAGAAACCAAGAAGCCCCGATAATCAGGGTCGCGACGCCGAGAGGCAAGTTCTCCCGGTCAAAGGTCAAAGGGCTCCTGAAAGAGCCCCGCCACCGGGGACCCTGCCATTTGAGGACCAGGAATAGCCCCATCATCACCACGAGAAGAGACATGTCCTCACGGCAACTCAGAGTCAAGACAATGAAAGTCAGGAACCAACACTTGCCTCCTTCTCTCTTGGCAAAGTAGAAAGCGAAAGCCAGAAAGGTGGCAGCCAACGTCACACTATGAAAATCAAACATGTTGGCGGCTCCCAAAGCAGGGAAAAGCAAGAAAGCCACGGCGAACACCAGAGCCACGACGCTACTATTCAAGCGCTCTCTCGCCAACAGGTAGATGGGCAAGGCTCCCAGGGCGACGACAACAGTTTGCAGGGCCAATAGGATTTGAGGGTCGCTATACAGAAGATAGAAGAGGGAGATTGCCAGTAAGATAGGTTCTACGTGCCCAGCGAGCCGGATGTCCACTTCTGGTTGAATGGTAACTCGCAGGATCCGGCCCTGACTCGTGTTCCAGATAGCCTGATCCATAGTGCCCAGGTCAAAGGCAGTGGTCTGGAAGGCCTGATGCTTCAAAATCGTCACGGCACCAAAGACCATGATGTACAAGGCTATCAGAACCCACAGCAGAGCCCAGGACAATCTCTCACGATTCGCGTTCACAGACTCACTCTCAGCAGCGCCCAAGCTCATGAAGCCGTGCTATCTCTCCCACCGAAATGCGATCGTTATTCCGTCTCCCGCATACTCGACAGAGAGACTCTGGCCTCACCACGCGGTTGGCGCCATACCGCCTCACATTCTCAAGCCTGAGTACGGCGTTTCCACGGACGGCGGTCACGATCCTGAACAGAACGGTGTTCCCCACAAATGGGACCGAGATCAGCCATAGATCCGGCCCCTGGGCCTACGCGCGAGTCCAGCACGTGAGCACCGGCCAACAATGGGGAGGCTTTCCCGCTTCCGGCAGCCGCCAGTGTACGCCTTCTCTCGTACAGATAGGCCACGCTTCCATCTGGCAAGGGGTAGCTCTGGATGAGGCAGAAAGCTTCCTGGAACTCCGGAGGAGGGTCGTTCAAAATGGCCTCTACTATCCTCAGCGAGTCGGGATGTATTCGATGGGCCGGATGGTCGCTCATCAGCAATAGGTAGTCCACTTCGTTCAGCTGCGGATAGACCGGCTGGTTCGGCAGGTTCAGAGCCAGTTCGCGCGTCCTGACCTGCCCCTGATAGTCCGTATAGATGATGTACTGAAAATGCTGTTCGTTGAGTTGCTGGGTATTAATCAACAGACCGAGCTCGACTGGCTCAGACCCCTCGCCATGCGTGGCCACGTATTCGAGCACAGCAGGCACGATCCAGAATCCGCGATCGGTCGGTCCCGAGCTGGGCAATTGATTCTGCACGTTGTGAGCGAAGAAGTCGACCTGTCCCACGATTGGTAGTTCAACCACCGCCGCATGCCGAACCCATCCCAGCCCGTCGAAGGAGAGGGCCAAGCATTGAAGGCTCCCAAAGAGCACCACCGCAGCGATGGCAAGCATCCTCGCCGCCCGGAACCTCACCTTCGACAAGCCATAAGCCATTATCACCGCAGCCGCCGGGAGGATGGGCGTAATGAAGCGGGAGTGCCGCGAACTGGGACGGAAAGAGAAAACCAGGTAAGGGACCACGATCCAAACGGCCAGTAAGAACAAGTCGCTACGCCATGCCCCGCGCCAGTAGGCCGACTTGGCGAGAGCCTTTGCCCTAAGAACCAACAATCCGACACCCGCTGCTATCAATAAGACCACATAAGGAAGGGAGAAATGTTCGCTTACCAGGCGGTCCCAGTAGTATCCAAAGGCCCAGGTGTGGCGTTCTGGTCGCCCCCAAGCGATGAGGAAGGCGTGATCGACGAAATCGATCCTGGTCAGATACCAGGAACCAGCCACAACCGCGGCCACGAACAGCGCCCCTGCCAGGTTACCACCTCGTCCGCTGGCTTCCTTAGCAACGTAGATCAAACCCCCGAGCAGGAACCAAGAGGTGGGTACGAGCAAGCCATTGAGCGACAACTCCGATACCCGTTGGACGTTCGGTAGGTACCAGCCCAGGGTCAGTATCAGTCCCCCCCCCCCAGACACGGCGAACCATCTCTTCTCCAGTGAGAAAGAACGCACCCCTTTTCGCAACCCGGACAGTGACCCTGCCCTCAGAAGGACGATCGTCAGGGCCGGGAAGACGAAGAGAGAGAACGTCCACTTGGTCAGGAGACCGAGCCCCACGCTTAGCCCGAAGAGCAAGGAATACCGTTTGCTTGTGAACCCGCGGCTCAGAAGCAATAGCCAGATGCTGAGGGCCACCACAGCTGTCAGGGCAAACTCTATGTACGTGTACCGCGACATGGCGAACACCATGGGCAAAGAAGATGTGATGAAAGCGGCGAGAATACCGACGCCCCTGCCCCCGATCTCGCGACCGATCCCATAGGCCGAGATCAACAGAACTGCCAAATAGACCGTGTTTACCATGGCTGCCACGTCCATGGAGACGCCAAAGAGCTTGTAGAAAGCCACCATCGACAGGTGAAACAACGGAGGGTAGTAGCCACTGTAAGTCAGTGCTGTGAATAGAGACCTGAGATCCACCTGTCTCAAGATGTCATTGTAAACGAGGCTCTCGATAAGATGACGGGGTCTATCCCACCCCACTACGTTCACGTTGGTCGAAAGCCATGACCAATTGATGGCAATCTGGGCAACGATGAGTAGCATCAGAAGCAAGACATACCCGTAGGAGCGAAGGAATATCCTCTTATTCCGCAAGCCGCCGTGAAGCGAAGTTCCGTCCAACTGCTCCACCATTAACTGCCCTCAATCCTGATCCGAGTCACTGGCAAGCTATCCCCTGCAACCTCGCCACGACTTAGGACAGCTAGGCGCTCCCCGGTTTGAGGTTGGTACATGCCAAGCAGCAATTGATACTCTCCAGAAGCCGCCTCCGAGGGTATGAGAATCCCGTGGTTGTCGAGTATGGTCTCCCCCTGCACCCAGCCCGAGGTTGGCATTGATCCTCCTACCGGCGGACTATCGTGCTGAGCCAATAGCTGGCCCTGACCGTCTAGCAGATGCACGAAGACTTTGTAGTCCTCCTCGATCGATTCTTCTGCGTGCCAAGAGAGCGTGAGCCGAAGTATCTGGCCAGGTTTCGCCGTCGGACAATCCAGACTGTACTCCACCAGGTCTATGGACTCGCCGAACTCGGCCTCCAGGCGAGTTGCAGGCGGGTCGCCCTGTCCAACCAGCGGCGAGGCATAGACCACAAGCCGGACAGGTCCGTACCAAGAGGACAGAGCGCGGTATCCATGTTGATTCAGCCACTCCTCAACGAAGTGACCCGGGTCAACCTGTTCCTCTTCCCGAAGAACGGCGAAGATCGTATCATGATTAGCAGCGATGGTTTCGAGATCTGGCAGAACTCTATCCTCATCAAGGGGGCGTTGGCTAGGCAGGGGGTAGGGTACTCCGGTCCCTTGATAGTGGCGAGCGAAGACCTCGATCTGTTCGGGGATCTCGAAGACGATCGCCTCGTCACCTGTCTCAATGGCATTCAGATCCTGCGCCAAAGCCCGATAGTCATCCTCGGAATGTTCTTCATCTAGATGGTGTCTCTTGCGGTAAAGATACACAGCGTCGCCATCAGGGAGCGGATACTGTTGGGCCACCTCGAACACCTCGCTTATGAACGGAGAACTGGCGCTCAAGATGGTGTCCACCAGCTCTCTCGTCTCGGGTCTATTGATACCTCGGTGGGAACCGTCCTTGAGCACCAGGTAATCCACCTCGAAGAGCTGAGGATATACGGGATCGCTACTCCATGCCCTGGCGAGTTCACGCATCGTTATCTCAGAATATCCTTCTACCATGGAGACCAACCAAAAAGTTGAGGCTGCCACGTGGTGGGTGTTCATGAGAATCCCGAGTTCTGCTCCTGGTCGTCCCGCACGCTTACTATCCTCTCTGATAAACTTCAACATCGCTGGCATTATCCAGTAACGACTGTCGGTGACTCCCGTGTTGGGTAGCTGATTCTGGAACCCGTGCGCAAATAGGTTGAATTGCCTGCCGTCAGGAAAGTCGGAGATCGCGGCGTCACGCACCGACCCTAGCCCGTCGTAGGAGAGCGCGAAGAACTGAGCTAAGGCGACAATCACAACCAGAACCAGCAGTGTGACTTTCGTCCTGCGCCAAGGGATGCTTAGCAAGCCAGCGCCGATAAGTAGTGCCAGGGCTGGTAGCAGGGGCATAATGAACCGTGAGCGAATGGTGCTAGTACGCACGGAAAACACAAAATAGGGAAGGGCTGCCCATAACCCTACCATGGCAAGGTTGCTGGTCAGTACATCCTGACGGACACGTGCTTTCAACCATCGGCGGTTCGAATAACCAAGGATGAACAAGGCCAGGAGCAGAATCGCCGCATAGAAAGGCGAGAGTTGCTCATTCACCAAGTAGTCAAGGTACGGTGCGAAGCCCCAATTTGTTCCCTTGGGCCTGCCGTAGGCGACGAGGAAAAACTCCTGTAGGAAATCCATACGTGGCAAATACCAAACACTGGCCACGCTGAAACCTGTCATCACAGCTCCAAACAGGTTGGCTTCCTGGCTTGACGGACGACTCAGGGCATAGAAGGCTAAAGCCAAAGCGACCGACGAGAGGGGCAGCAGCCATAGCCCCAAGAACATTTGTCTGGCCCGATCAACACTGGGCAGATACCAGAATAGAGTGACTCCCAAGCCCATCAGTGTCGATAGTATAGCCCATCTAGCATCCACCTTCATGGTTTTGAACTTTAGGACGGCTCGCCCAGGCAGTCCTGAGCGCAGCAAGACCAAGAGTGCAGGCGGTAGGCTGAAGACCACGAAGGTCCACTTTACCAGCATTCCCAAACCAAGACTGAGCCCGTATAGTAAGGTGTAGCCCTTTCTCTCAAAATCCTCAGTGTGCAGCAGAAGCATAAGGTTGAGGGCCACCACACTCGCCAGGGCGAAATCAATATAGAAGTAGCGTGACATGGCGTAGATCATCGGAAAGGTTGACAGCACAAAGGAGGAAAGGAGTCCCACATTGCTGCCAAATATCTTTCTGCCGGTAGCGTACGTAGCACCCAGCAAGACTGCCATGTAGAGCGCGTTGACCATGGTGGCCACATCAGTCGAACTTCCAAAGAGCCATATCAAGGCAACACCGGAGAGATGGAAAAGGGGAGGACGATATTCATCCACAGTGACCGTATCGAACAGATTGCGAAGGTTCAGTGGATTCAGCATATCCGAATACGTGAAAGTGGTCATAAGATGTCGCCGCGGATCTGAACCCAGGATGGTTAGATTAGTGGACAACCATGCCCAGTTGTTGAGCGCCTGGAATGCCACTAGGCTGGCCAGCAGCACTAGAGTCCAGTGCTGCCCAATGGACCATATCCTGCCACGAATGCGCACGCTGTCCTCCAGCATTATCTACGCTTGTTGTCTATACCACGGATGACAGCCTGAGGATGCGAGGCAACGATGCACTCCTCATCCTGCATCTACCGCGTGTAGGACCCACACGTCAAAGAACATACTCTCCCCTGCTCCGGGAGCAGTATGATCCCCGTATCCCTCGAACACCGTCTTGAAAAGCGCCCCCTCAGCTACGCCAGCAAGCTCGTCCTCGAGTTGAGACATCTCACTCCCCCTCCCCTCCTTATCCACAAACCAGACCCCCTCCTGATACTGAAGGTCCGGAGGCAAGGGGTCTCTACGCCTCACGATTCTGAACTCCGCAGCTTCAAGACGGCCATCATAGCGCAACAAAGCAACCTGATGCTCTGGCCGACTGACTACGATAGTCTCCCCAGGCGATATGGAGCTCCCTACGAGGACAGCTGCCGACCTCCAATCCGACACTGTCTCCGCATAGTACCTTTGCAGAGGCGGCAGACTTGCTCCGCAGAGAACCACCAGGCCGAGAGCCAGAGCCAGACGATAGCTTCTGTACTTCTCACCCCTAGTCTTTTCCCACGTCCACGCAACAAGACCATCGCACGCCGTCAATCCCCTGGCCACTACCATCAGATAGAGAGGCAATAGGAAAACAAGATAGCGGGGATAGAACCGATGTTGCAGGGACAAAGCGAACAACGCGACGAAAGGCACAACCATCCACGACGTGGCCAACAGGACCTGCGTCCTCTGGTTTCTCAGAGAAGCTAGGAAGCCTACCAGAAACAGCATAAGGAAGATTAGAGAGCCAACTCCTGGTCCAGTGCTCCACCCCGCCAACAGCCCTCGAAAAAACGATATGCTGAGTTCTAGTCCGGGCGTCTCTGGCTCTTCAGCGATTCCCTTGGGACCAGTCATGCTGTCAAGGAGATGTGGCGCCATTGGCACATAAGCGAGGGCGATGATCACCAAGCTTGTCACCAGGATGAAGATGGAACTCCTACGAGTGTCCACCCATGAACGTGAGTTCAAGCTATGTCCTTGGTGATCAAGGACAGTTTGTGATCCCCCGCGAAATACGAGACTGCGAAGCCATGTCAGAACGAAGAACAGGCTCAAGGACACCAGGACGAGTAGAGCGAACAGATGAGTGTAGAGGTTGAGCACCGTCGCGGCTATGAAGCCTGTCCAGCTTCTCGCCTGTCCCTCATGCATGCCCCGGTACAAGAAATCCAGAGACAACGATGAAAATGTCATTGGGAAGGCATAGAACCTAGCCCACTGGGAGTATCGGATGTGTAAGGGAGAGATGCAAAGGAGGAAAGCAGCGATTAGCCCCTCTTCTCTGCCGAACAGCGCAGCCCCTACCGCATAGGTTGCCGCAACACCAAGCACCCCGGCGGCCAGAGACGGAAGACGCAGCAGGAAATCATGGTTCCACAAGGACAGGAAGACATGAGTCACCAGGTAGTAGAGCGGTGGCTGTGCGTTCGAGGCATGATGCAGAGACAGGGACGCGACATCAGGCAAGCAATGCTCTGGTGCGGCAATACCGACTGTAAGTATCTCGTCGGCTTCCAAGCTCCGAGAGTCTACTCTGTATACTCGTACAAACGCTGCGCAGAGCAATACCAAGACCAGGGCCGCGCCAACAATCTTGCCATCCGGTGACTTCTCCTCCAAAACCTTGGCCTCCAGCCACCTCCACACACTACAAGCCACCTTGGGTGATTCCACCTACTCCTCGCGTGTCAGCTCCTCATACGTCCGCCATTCCAGGACCGCCTGGTCATGTAGACCCCAGTGCTGGTAGGCCAAAGCCAGACCATAATGCGGTTCTGGGGACAAGGGGGCCAGGCGAATGGCTGCTTGATAGTGCTCGATGGCCTCCCCCAACCTGCTCTCCTTCACGAGTAGGTCTCCCAGAGCCGTATGGACATAAGCAGTCCCGTAGAGAGGCACAGTCTCCAAGGCTTGCCCGTACAGTTTGATGAGCTGAGCGTTATCCAGGTCATGGCGGACATACAGCACCCATACATCCCAGAACATCATCTCCCCTGCTCCCGGCATGCGATGATCCCCGCGCCCCTCGAAGATCATCTTGAAAACCTGGCCCTCGGTCAGGGCAGCAAGCTCTCCCTCCAGCCGAGACATCTTGTTGCTCCTGCCCTCCCTGCCAACAAACCAAACCCCCTGCTCGTACTGAAACCCCTCGGATAAACTGTCTCGGGGCAGCATGACGCTGAACTCCCGATCCGCGAACCGCCCATCATAATGCGACAAAGCGAGTTCCCAGCGCGGGCGACGGACTATGATACCCTCGCCCTCCGATATTACATTTCCCAAGAAGGTCGCGACTGCCTTCCAATCATTGATTCTCTCTTCGTAGTAGCTCTCCAACGGCGACACACTAAGTGCACCGAGAAGCGCGAAGCAAAGGGCTAGACTCATCCAAGAGCGCACCCACTTCTCGCCACCGATCCACTGCAGCATCCACGTGACAAGATCAGCACAGGCTGTCAACCCCCTGGCGACAGCGACAAGATAGATGGGCAGCATGAAAACGACATAGCGGGGATAGAAGCGTTGTTTCATGGGCATGGCGAACAACACAGCGAAAGGCGCCCCTATCCACAGTAGGACCAGCAGAATCTCCGTTCTCTGGTCTCGCAGGGAAACAAGGAACCCTATGCAGAATAGGAACAGAAAGATCCACAGAGCAGTTCCCGATGCAGTGCTCCACTCCCCCAATAGCCCTCTGATGAAAGGCAGGCTAAGCTCCAGTCCGGGAGTCTTCGCCCCTGCGGCAACACCCCTGGGGCCACTAAGGTTGACAAGGAGATGGGGAGCCATCGGCAGATAGGCAACCCCGATGATCGCTAAGCTGGCCATGAGGATGAAGATCGAACGCTGATCAGCGAAAACCCATGGCTTCGGCCCCAGCGTATCTCCTTGAGCGCGAGCAATACCCTGCTCCCTCCTGAAGATCATAAGGCCTCGAAGCCACGCCAGAACGAAGAACAGGCTCTGGGATAGCAGGACGAGAAAAGCGAAGAGATGATTGTATAGGTTGAGCACGCTGGTGGCTATGAAACCTGCCCAGCTTCTCGCTCGCCCTTCACGCATGCCCCGGTACAAAAAATACAAAGATAACGACGAAGACATCATCAGCAAAGTATAGAACCTGGCCCATTGAGACAAGCGGATGTGCAGGGGAGAGGCGCAGAGCAGGAAAGCGGCGGCAAGTCCTTCTTTCCTACCGAACAGCGCAGCCCCTACCGCATAGGTTGCCGCAACCCCGAGCACCCCAAAGGCCATAGATGGAAAACGCAGGAGGAAGTCATGGTCTTCCAAGCGCAGGAAGGAGTGAGTGATCAGGAAGTAGAGAGGCGGCTTCGAGGCATGATATTGTGCCAGAGATATGGATACAACATCAAACAAGCTGTTCTCTGACGCCGCAACACCGAGGGTGAATACCTCATCGTCTTCCAGGCTTTTCCGGTCTAGTGCGTACGTCCGCAGAAGTGCTGCACAGAGTAGTATGAGGACCGCAGCCAGGCGCACTGCCCTGCTATCCATCAAAGTGCACCCCCAAAGGCCTCACGATGATTCATCCCCACAGAGAAGATGTCCCCTTCTCATATGCGCCTACTTCTGATCCATCAGCTGCTCGTACGTCTCCCATTCCGCAGCTGCTTCTGATTCCATCCCCTGGTTTTCGTATAGTTCGGCCAGGCGTCTATGAGGTTCCGCTGCCTGAGGGTCAAGGATTATCGCTTGTCGATAGTGAGCCACAGCTTCTTGAAGCGCTCGCTGCTCCCGGTACAAGTCTCCCAGAGTGGTGTGAACAGAAGAGGCCACAGAAGCGGGTACCACCTCCAGAGCCTCTTCATATCTCTGGTTAGCCTCCTCAGCATCCATTCCTTGCCTTACGTATATCACCCACAGATCACTGTACATGGTGGGTGCTATGCTCAGTCTCAGGCCCCTAGAGGCACTATCACGATCAACCTCAAAGACCGCCTTGAACAAGCGATCAGGCGTCTCCCTCAGATCGCTTTCGATCGAGATCATGCTCTCCCGGCCTGGCCCTATGAACCAGACGCCCTCGTGTCCATATCCATCTGAGGACAAGGCCAGCTCGCTACCTCCGATCAAGAAAGTCGCCTCTGCGAGGTTCTCGTTGTAGCGAGGCAGCACAACCTGAGGAAAGGGACCTGGGGAGACTATGACCTCGCCAGGCGAGAAGCTCCTCATCAACAGGTCAGCCACTGCTTTCCAGTCTGATCTTTGCTCAGTGTAGTAACCCTGCAGGGCGGGCCAGCTAACAAGTACCAGAACGGCCGAGGACAAGGCCAGGAAGACGCCTGTCCGCCGCACCCGTCTCCTTTCCAGCCAATTGTCAACGACATCGCTCAAGAACGTCAACCCCCTGGCGATGAAGATGAGATAGAGAGGCAACATGAATAGCACATAGCGAGGTCGAAATCCATGCTTGGCTGGCAGCAGAAACAGTACTGCGAAAGGAACCACCAGCCAAGAGAAAGCCAACCACAGCTGTGTGCGACGAGTTCTCACACAGGCCACTAGGCCAATTATAAAGGGGATGAGAAAGACCAACAAAGCGAAGCCTGGTCCACTACCCCACGCCTCCAGAACCTGAGCCAGGAAAGAGGGTGTCAAGCTTATCCCCGGGGTCGCCATTCCCCCCAAGCCTTTCCTGCTAGTGAGGCCCCTCAACAGGTGCGGTATCATGGGCCCGTACAGAACCACAATGATAGCCAAGCTGACGAGAGCAGCCAAGTTCTTCCGCTTGTCATGAGCGCAATCGGCCTTATGAGGAGGTTCCGTCAGCTGAGCTATGGCGGAGTGGTCGCGTCTCGCCATCAAGGAATTCCCTATCCAGAGGCCCCCCATGAACACGATTTGAGATAGCAGAACGAGCAGGCCAAACAGGTGGTTGTATACGTTCAATACGGTACAGGCCACGAAACCTATCCACCATATCCTTCGGTTGTCGGAAAGGGCTCTGTACAAGAAGTAGAGAGACAACAAGCTCAAGAAGGCAAGTAAAGAATAGAACCGCGCATCCTGTGAATATCTAACGTGAAGAGAAGACACGCACAGCAGGAACGCGCCGACCAATCCCTCCGACTTGCCGAACAGCCGCGCTCCCAGGGCGTAGGTCGCGGAGACCCCCAGCACCCCAAAGAGCAAAGCGGGAAAGCGTAGCAGGAAGTCGTTGTCGCCGATGTAAAGGAAGAAGTGTGTAACGAGGAAGTAAAGAGGAGGCGCTGGCAAGGCCGTATTGTACAAAGGAATGGTAACTACCTCAAGAACCCTATTCCCCGTCGAGGCGATTGCGGCAGTGAAGATCTCGTCCTGCCACAGGCTCTTGGCTCCCAGGTGCGAAAGCCGCAGAGCGAAGGCTAGTAGCAGAACGAGAAGTAAAACCGTCCTCCTTGTCGCAGCACCATGCACTGTATGGGCTGGCACTTGTCTCATGATCACGCCATCGCAAGTTGCTAGATGTAGTCGCCGCCCATCGGAGCCAGTTCACCACCCGCACTCGTCACGCCACTGTTTCCTTAGCCAACAATCCTGATGTCGCACAGGAACAGCGCGTCGTCGAAAGCTACTGCTCCCTGTGCACTGATTGGAAGCCTCCTGCCCGTGTCCGGCTCGTACATCCCTACCACCAACCGATACCAGCCGGGATCAGTGTTGGCAGGTATCATGACGCCGTAGTTGTCAGAGATCTCGTCACCTTCGAGCCAGGTTGCAGTCGGCCTTGACCCGCCCACCGGCTGGCTATCCCGCTGGGCAACGAGTCTGCCCTGCTCGTCCAGCAGATGCACGAATACCTTGTAACTGTCTTGGATGTCCTCCCGGGCCTGCCACTCAAGGGTCAATCGCAGTATGTCTCCAGGCCCCACCTGCTTATCCCACAGCCGGTAGCCGCGCAGAGTGATCCCGTACCCCACGTCGGCCTCCAGCAAGCTTTCCTCCTCAGGCTCGTCCAGGCCCGCGCCGGAACCATAGATGACCATCTGCACGCTACCATACCAGTCATCCCGGGCCCTGTAGCCTCTCGTATTCAGCCACTCTTCAACGAAATGATCTGGGTCGGATTCACTCCGATCCCAGAATACGGCAAGAATCCGTTTGTGCTTCGACGTGATACCCTCGAGTTCTCTGCTGGCTTCCTCCTTGTCCAAGGGGGTCTCCCTCGGCATAGGATACGGCACGATTCTCCCCGTGTAGAAGCGGCCCACTACCTCGACTTGCGCTGGCGGATCCAAGACGACGCCGTCCCCCTCGCGCACCAACCCCATCATCTCTTCGCCCAACTTCTGGTACTCTTCAAGATCGTACCCCTCCCGCAGGTGGTAGCGCTTCTTGTACAGGTAGAAGATGTCGCCGTCAGGCACCGACCACTCCCAGATTGGTTCGAAACTCTCCTGGAAGAAGGAAGGGCATCGCTCAATGATGACCAAGGCCTCCGCAGCCTCTTCCCTGAGCCGCTCGTGAGACCCAGATGCCGATAGCAAATAGTCACATTCAAACAACTTGGGGTACACAGGCGGAGCTTCCCAACCAGCACGAGCGAATTCGCGTAACTCTACGCCGCCATACGCATCATACATAAGGTAGTTGAAGATGGCGTTGTTAGAATAGGTTCGGTTCACAAGATTCCCGAGTTGCGCGTGTTGGGTGTCATCACCTGACATATCCTGCTGCACTACCTCCAGCACCCGAGAAGGAACGAAGTACCCAGGATCTGTGCGGCCAGACGCCGGGACCTCGATGTATCCTCCCCTGGCGAACAAGCTGATCTCCCCTATCGCGGGCAAACTCACAACTGCTCGCTCCCGCAGCCACCCCAAGTCGTCATAGGAATACGCCAGGAACTGAACAACGCCTCCCACGATCAACAGGTAGATCAAGCCCCATTTGAACGCGAGTCTTCTTAGCTTCAGCATGCCTCGCGCCGTGATGAGGGCTATCGATGGCAGAAGTGCAATGTCAAAGCGAGCGTTCAACGTGAGAGAAAACGTGAAGATCAGAAAAGGGACGAAAGCCCACAAGAACAGGATCCAGAATCCATCGCCCAAATCGCGCAATGCCGCCGGGCGTGAAGACCTTCTCAGAATGGGCCCAACCAGCACGACAAGGGCCACCAAGAAGGCAACAACGTAAAGAGGCGATAGTTGGGGATCCACCAGTAGGGTCACGTACCGAGAATAGAAAGCTGGATCAAGAACGCCGATCGCCCTCGCATCTATGTTGACCCCACCATAGGCGACCTCTGCGAATCTGCCCAGGAATCCAATATTCGGAAGCGACCATATCGAGGCTATACTGCCTCCGACCAAGAAGGCGCTCAGCAAATTGCTCCAAACGCTGGGAGGCTGGGAAACCACATAAGAGGTTGCCGATACTAGAAGCCAGGAAAGTGGAAAGATCCATCCTCCCAAAGCGAAATGAGATAGGCGGTCCCAGTTCGGTCCGTACCAGAGCAGGTTGATAACGAGGCCGACCAAGATGTGAAGCAGTGGAGATCTAACCAGGCGAGCCCAAATCGAGGAAAGCGCCAGATGCACTCTTGAAGGTTTGCTACCGACGGTCGGCCGGTTGCTCTCCACGCTCTGATCGGAATCCATTGGAGAACCCAAGACACCAGCAAACCTGGTTGCCGAGGCCTTCCTTACGGTGGGGATGAACTCTGATCTCGCCAGCACGTACGCCACGGGAGCGGCTACAAAGGCTATGAATGGCCACTTGGTTAGTGCCCCCAGGCCGAAGCTCAAACCCAAGAGCAGACAAAAGCCACGACTACGAAATCTATCGCATCTCACAAGCAGATAGATGCTCAATGAGACCATTGCCG
Organism: uncultured Anaerolineales bacterium; assembly: GCA_964573815.1. GTDB lineage: Bacteria > Chloroflexota > Anaerolineae > UBA7937 > B3-Chlor > CAYGAW01. Next base: position 10,468 of record CAZNMJ010000020.1, on the reverse strand, counting down.
CCAACGAATAGTCCACGTAGGACAGTCGAGACATACCGAAGAGCACAGGATAGGTTGAGACTAAGAAAGCCGCCACCAGGCCAACGTTGCGACCATACATCCTCTTGCCGATGCCGCATACGGAGAAGAGCAGCATGACAAGGAAGACAGAGTTGCTCATCAACGCTACATCAGTGGAGACACCGAAGAGCCTATAGAATGGCACGGCAACAAGATGACGCAACGGAGGGCGGTTCCAGGACCAAGTGAAGGCCTCAAAAAGCGTCCGAACATTGACCTCCGCCAACATGTCGTTGTATATCAACGTCCTCACCAGGTGCGCTGGTCTATCCCATCCGCGGATGTTCACTCTGACGAGCAAATAGATCCAGTTGTTCACCAGGTGGAACATCGTCAGCAAAGCCAACGCAGCGAGACAGAGTATTCTGTTAATGTGAGGATCTTTCCCTCGGGTCGGAAGAGCCAAACCTCAGCCCCCCTTAACAAGCACGATACTAACCACGATCACTCACCAACTACGGCTATCGAATTGAGGAGAAGACTGTCTCCCAGCAGCGTCCCTTCGTTGTTTCGAATCATCAGTCTATCCCCGGTCAATGGCGAGTACATTCCCATCAACAACGTATAGTGCCCAGGCACTACAGTCGCTGGTACCAGGAGCCCATAGTTGTCCTCTATTGCTTCACCTTCGTCCCAACTTCTCATAGGTCTGGACCCCCCCACGGGCTCGCTATCCCGTTGTGCCACCAGACTACCGCCCTCATCCAGTAGATGGACGAAAACCTTCAAATTGTCATCGACTCTATTGAGTGCTCGCCAGTGGAAGGTGAGCCGCAGTATCCCCCCTGCCTGTATCTCATCGTCGCTGAGGCCGTATCCCTCCAGACTTATTCCCTCCTCCCAATATGCGTCAACGGATCGCTCCAACGGAAGTTCTTCCTTTCCCCAAGTAGTGCCATAGAGCACCAACTCCACCCCATCGTACCAGGAGTCCCACGCTCGATAGCCATGCCGGTTCAACCACTGCTCAGCGGAATGGTAAGGATCGACCTCATCTTGACGCCCAAAGACAGCGAGTATTCGTCTATGATCTCTCATGACGCGCTGCAATTCCTGTTCTAACGTATTCTCCAAGAAATCCTCCTCAGGGATTGCATACACCGGGAGTGATCCTGTGTAATACCGTCCTAAGACCCCAACTTGGGCTGCAGGCTCAACAACCAATGCATCGCCCTGCCTGGCCATCGAGCCCAGTGCCCCGGCCAGTTCCCGATGCGCTTCGACCGCATTCCCTTCGTGCGGGAAATGCCGTTTCTTGTAGAGATAGGCAGTCTCATCGTTAGGCACAGTGTATTTCGCTCGCAACTCAAAGGCCTCATGGAAAAGTGATGGAGGACTCTCCAAGGTGGCGACCGCCTCAAGGGCGTCTTCAGAAAGCGTATCACGCCAGCCGCTCATCAACAGAAGATAATCACATTCAAAGAGCCTGGGATAGAAAGGAGGCTCCTCCACACCGCTCTCAAACCTGCGCAACGTAATCCCTGGATACCGACGATACATCATGTATCGAACAATGAGGCTATTCACATACGGATTGTTTGCCAGAAGCCCAAGTTGCACTTCTTCCCTCCCGTCCTCGAGCCCATCGGCCATCACCTGGTCAAGGACCTGAGGAACGATATGATACCCCGGGTCAGTACGTCCAGAGGCAGGCAATTCGATGTATTGCCCCTTGGCCAGCAGGTTAATCGTAACGTTCACCGGAAGTGGCATGAGGGCTCGCGCCCTCAACCAGTCCAGTTCATCATAGGAGAGCGCAAAGAACTGGGTCAGGCCCCCAACCACGAGGAGGCAGAGCAAGACCGACCGCACGGCAAACCGCTTAGGTTTCAGAGAGGCTCCCGCTGTAATGATGGCGGCCGAGGGCAGTAGTGCCACGTTGAAACGAGCGCTTGTCGCCAAGGACAAAGTAAAAACGAGCAAAGGCACTAGGAACCACAGTGTCAGGATCCATGCCCGGCTATCAAGATCTCGCAGTGTCTGGGGACCGGATCTTTGCCACGCACGATAGGCCAGAAAAAGCAAAGAAAGCAGAAAGGCAGAGAAGAACAGAGGTGAGAGTTGTTCGCTCAGCATGAGCTGCAGGTAGCGGGCGTAAGTGGCCGGATTCAGAAGCCCGAGGCTCCTGCCTCTCAGATTGGCGCCTCCATAGGCGACCGTTGCGAAGCGACTCAGATAGCCGACATTGGGTAAGGACCACACAGAGGCCAAAGCAGCGCCGACCAAGAAAGCGCTAAGCAAGTTGGTCGCTTGCCTGGAAGAGCGCGAAAGCACAAAAAGAGTCAGCGTCACGAGAAGCCAAGACAGAAGCAGAACCCAGCCTCCCAGAGCGAAGCGCGACATGCGATCCCAGTTGGGCAAGTACCAAGCCAGATTCAAGACCGCACTACACAACGCATGGAACCAGGGCGAGCGAGCCAAACGGCGAAAGGGGATCAGTCCCCTCCTTGTTGACGGCACAACTGCGCCCTGTTCAGGATAGGCAGCACTGTGTGGATCCGATGACCCGCCCTGCGCCGACCCTGGCAAGCCAGCGCGGCCTTCTCGCAGTGCATTCTTCAGATCGGAAACAGATCCAGATGCTACAATCACATAGGCCAAGGGCGCACCCACAAAGGCCATGAATTGCCACTTGGTAAGCAAGCCCAGACCTAAACCCAAGCCGAGAAGCAGAGAGCCTCCACGACTACGAAAGTTGTCAGCAAGCAGCAGTAAGTACATATTCACGCCTACCAGCGCCGTCAAGGCAAAATCGGGATAGGCAAAGCGCGAGAGGCTGAAGATAATGGGATAGACGGAAACCAGAAAGGCTGCCAGGATGCCGACTCCATGACCGTACATCCTCTTGCCAACGCCATATACAGAGAAGAGGAGAACAGCCACAAACACGGCGTTGGCCATCAAGGCCACATCAGTAGAAACACCAAAGAGTCGGTAGAACAACACGGCGGGAAGCCAAGGCAGCGGTGGTCGGTTCCACGGCCTGGTCAGAACCTCGAAGAACGCCCGAAGGCTCGGTTCCTCCAGCACATCATGATACCTCAAAGTCGTCAGTAGGTGAGAAGGCTGATCCCAGCCCCACAAGGTGACTCGAGTCGACAGATAGATCCAATTGTTCACCAGATGGAAGGCCAGCAGAAGGATCACAAGCAGAAGGCAGAAAGCATCTCGTGAGCTGACGAATTCCCTAACTTGGGCGGACCACACGCTGAGTCTGGGCATTCACACGTCCCTCAAAGACTACCGGTCCTCCACTTGCACCGCGGTCAAGAGCACTTCCTCGTAGAACACCTGACCCTGCTCACCTACTGCCAGCAACCTCTCGCCTGTGGACGAGAGGTACATACCGGCCTCTAGCCTGTACTCTCCAGCCGGGATTGATGCATCCAGCAGAATGTCATGGTCATCCACCACTACCTCTCCTGCATCCCAGAACGAAGTGGGGTAGAAGCCGTGGTCAGGCTGACTATCAGACTGTCCCCAGATCTGACCGTCTCTGTCAACAAGGTGAACGAACACTGTGAAATCGGTCTCCATGGAGGCCAGCGCCTGCCAATGAAGAGTCAGAGTCACGGAAGCGCCCGGTTGCAGAAGAGGAATAGCCCGGCCGGATGTCGACGAATCGTCCCCCACCTCGTAGCCCAACAAGAGAACCTGTGCACCCAGATTGGCTCCGACAGCATGCGCAGGTGGACCCACGTCTTCTGCGTCCGTCCCGATCCAGAGATAATCAAGCACGGTGTGGTTACCTATCGGAGCACCGTCTCCACCGATGACTTCCAGCCGTTGAGCGGTCTCAGGGACATACATTCCCACCTCAAGGAGATATCGATCCTCAGGAAGATCCCCATAAGGTACCAAGCAGTGCCGATCAGGCACTTCTTGGCCCTCCTCCCAATAGACGGTGGGATATAGCCCGGCCATGGGGATACCATCATGCTGACCCACAATTGAACCACTCCTACTCACAAGGTGAACGAAGACGGTGTACGACTCATCCAAGGGCTCCAAGGCCTCCCAATAGAAGGTCGCGCACACCTCATCCTCAGGATAGACAGAGTCTGTTTCCAGGTCGTACCGCACGAGGGCGACCTGATCCTCTATGTTCACCGCCACACGACGGCTGACGGCTGGTGTCCGAGGTGGCGCATACTGGTCCGATAGCAAGATCTTGACCCCTTGCACCTCCTCTACCGTGTCCATCTGCTCAGCCACGATCTGCAAGAAGTCAAGCTCATAGCGGGTGGCCAATCGCCAGCCGTCCACGACGAACCACACCCGCTCATTCTCCCTTAGCACCTCCCTCAGCCCCTCAACTGTGTTCAGGAGGGGGGTGCCGGTCCACACATCGACAGATTCTCCTTCCCTGTCAACAACGTATCCTTCATACCATCTCTGGATGGCATAGTAGTCACAGTGATCGAGATAGACGGCGCACACCGGGGGCGAAGCCATCAGTATGACGTCTCCCTCACGCCATTGATCCATCACGTATCGCATCGCCCGATCATGCCCCTCTATCTGCCGCGACACGACGGCGTGCATGCCTGGCAAGTGGGCGAGTCCTATCAGCACCACTAGCGAATAAAGAGCCGCCCCTGAGGCAATCCCGCTCAGCCTCCCTGAGCCGGCTCTCTCTGCGAGCCCCCGCACTGACACCACCGTCCTGTCCAACCCGCTGGAGGCGATCAGCACGAGGAAGGGCAGCACCATGATGAAATAGCGCGCCTCGCTCCAGCGCTCCCCCCCGGCAACCAGCATTTCGGCAACGATGACCAGAAGGACCACGTACAGAAATGCCACGCTTCTCAACCACCGCTCTTCCACCTGATCAAGGTTCTTCCGGTCCCTGGTGATCGCCAAAAGCGCGTGCGCGAAGGCTAGTATGCAGAGGGCCGTCAGTAGGACCTGGTCAGGATGTAGAAAGAAGGACAGATAGGCACGAAGCCCGCCCATTAGACTCTCGACCTGACCCGAAGAAGTGCCGGCTCCTTGGACAAGCTCCCACTGGGTGGGCCGTCCGATCTGATCAAGCAAGTACCGACCGAGGATCGTGAACCAACAAAGAGCGTTCACCAGCAAAGTTCTGCGCTGAAGGAACCAGCGCCATTGACCAAGGGCCAGTATAGCCACCACGAGAGCCGGGTATAGGAGCACGGCCTGTTCTTGGGAGAAAACCGCACCAAAGAAACAGAGGACGAAAAGGTACTCATACAGTTGTCTCTTCCGACCTAGTACTGCTTCAAATAGCGAGTACACTGCGAGCATGGAAAGCAGCTGCAACAGAGAATACATCCGCGCGCGCCCACCCCACACTATGGCCAGGGGAAAGAAGGTCAGAAAGGCCGCGGCAAACAAGCCACTGCTATCCGACAGCATTCTCCTGCCAACGAGATACAGGCACGCAACCGTAACGCAGGCGATGAAGACGCTGGGCATCCTGCTGGCCATCTCGCCGAAGCCAAAGAGAAGACCGGACAAACCCTCAACATAAGAAAACAAGATGCCGCGGTGATAGATAACTCCTGCCGGAGTTAGGGGAAGGCCACGTTGCAGAATCAGTTTGCCAGCCCAGATGGAGGTGAACTCGTCGATGTAGGGGCTGATTCGGCTCGCATAGACCAGCCGCAGCCCGAACGCTGCCAAGCAGAGGAGCAACAGCGCGACGAAGACAGCCGGAGAACGGCGAGAGAGACTGCTGCCCTGAGCCATAGAAGCTCTCTTCCTCAATGCCCTCGCTGGCCCAAAGCAAGAGCATAGCAGTCCATCAACTGTCTGGCCGTATTCTCCCACGAGAATAGTCTTACCGCCCTCTGGCGCAGCTCCTTGCCGAGGTCAGCCATTAACGTCTCGTCGCCAATGGCGCCCAGCAACGCAGAGGCCAGTGAGGAAGCGTCCCCCAGGCGGGCATAAAGGCCCAGGTCGCCGAGGATCTCCCGGTTCACAGGGGTGTCGAAGGCGACCGTGGGAAGGCCACAGGCCATGTAGTTGTATAGCTTCCCATTGGACTCTGTCTCAGCTATCTTTGGAGACACGGCCAAATCCCCCAAGGCCAGATAGGATGGGGCCTCGCCGTAAGGGATGCGCCCGGTGAAGGTCACACGTTCGTGGACAGAAAGTTCCCGCGCTTTCTCTTGATAAAGCTCCACATTCGGATAGCCCATGATCAAGAAGTGTACCTTCTCATTCACTCGCAGAACCTGAGGTATCGCCTCCAGCAAGCAATCGATCCCCTGGTAGTCACTGAGCAATCCCAGATACACCACGGCCTTTGCATCGGGGGGGATTGACTGTGGCCGCGAAGCTTTCCGCACAGAGGGATGGAATACATCGCTGTCGACTCCGTCCAGGGCCAGGAAGACCCGCCGCGCGCCGAACTCACTTCGCAACTCGTCCACGACAGCGCTCGAAGAGGCAACGGTTACGTGGGGCAAGGCGTCAATCACACGTTCCAGGCGTGATAGCAGCGCAAAATACAAGCTATCTCCCTGCACGAAGCCATGAGACTTGAGTTCGCCTGTGAGGCTTCCCTGGAGGTCGCTCAGCAGAGGCAAGTTCAAGATGCGGCCGACTATATACCCCACCGACGTCCCCTCGTGGAGATGGCCATGAATCACATCAGGCTTGATTTGGCGCGCGACCCGCAGGGATTTGAACCACAAAAGCGCATCCAAGTACAGTTTGTGATAAGAAGGTCCCGCCCGCAGTCTCTTGTACCATGGGACATTGATGATACGGTGGACGGCCAGCCCTGGAACGTCATCACCGATGTGGTAAGTGCAGATCACCACCTCATTGCCCAGCTTCTCAAGGGCCCGAGCCTCTTCGTACACGCGCACGCTGCAGCCCCTGTGGGAGAAGAAGGGAGTGGGTGCGATCATGAGGATCTTATACATTGTCCCGGTTCAGGATCTCGCGCACCACATATATGGGCCTGTTACGGGTCTCGTGATAGGTCCGTACCACAAGTTCGCCCAGCAGCCCCATGGTTATGAATTGCACGCCAACCACGAGCAGCAGTATGCCCAGCAACAGAAGGGGCCGCTCCGCGATGCTGCGCTGCAGGATGAGCCTCACGTAGCCTAGATAACCGACTATGATGCCTCCCAGGAAGGCCGCGAGGATTCCTAGTGAGCCAAAAATGTGAATGGGCCTCGTCGAGTAGCTCAGCAGGAAGCGGACCGTCAGAAGATCAAGAATCACCCTAATGGTGCGAGAGAGACCGTATTTCGATGTCCCAAATCGTCGAGGATGGTGAGCGACAGGGACTTCAGCCAAAGAGATGCCCATCCAGCTCGCCAACGCTGGAATGAACCGATGCAACTCACCGTACAGATTGATGTTGTCTACCACTTCGTGACGATAGGCTTTCAACGAACAGCCATAGTCGTGGAGCTTGACTCCAGTCACCTGCGAGATTAAGGCATTGGCCACCATAGAAGGAAAGCGCCTGGTCAGCAAGGGGTCCTTTCGGTTCTTTCGCCAGCCGCTAACTACGTCATACCCTTCTTCTACCTTGGCCAGCAGAAGGGGAATATCTGCAGGATCATTCTGAAGATCAGCGTCGAGCGTCACAACCACATCACCGCTGGCCCCATCGAAGCCAGCGCTGAAGGCAGCCGTCTGGCCGAAATTGCGTCGCAGGCGTACAACCTTCAGGGATCCATCCTCCGTGCACAACTCCCTAAGGATTTCAAGGCTACCGTCAGTACTTCCGTCGTCAACGACGACGATCTCGTACCTCTTCCCCAGGCCATCCAGGGTCTGTTTCAACTGGGAATAGAGAGGCCGCACATTGGCCTCCTCATTAAAGACCGGTATGACTACAGATACTTCCATCACCCTTCCCGTCGTGGTGTCTCACGAGTGCCCCTTCTGGCACCCCATCAGAACGATTATATCCCCGCCAAGGACCCGTCGCAAGCCCTGGCATAGGTAGGATCCCTTGGTTTTATGTAAAGTTGGCCGCCGTGTGTCACTATTGTCCTCTAGCGACGCGGCAGACCCCGTCATCCGCTTCGCAGATCGCGCCCGCGGACATGGGGCCTTTGCTGTCGCGTTCCCCTAAATTGTGCCAGCAGGCTACTAGCCTAGCCTAGACGGGCTCCAGTCGCACGTTTTCGATGACGAAACACCCCTTCTGGAGACTGGGAGACGCATCAGCGGGCTCCTCACAGCCCTCAACGGCATGAAACCTGATCGTGGACCAGTTCTCCCCCTCCAGCCTGAAGGGCCCTACCGTGTAATCCGCTGTGCGCTCCACATAGAACTCTCCCACGGCCTGCTCATTCACAAACAGACGGAGGCGCCTTCCAGAATCGCTGGAGGCCGCCACGAACTTCAGTTGATACTCACCATCCCGAGGAATGCCGGCATAGATGATTCCGTCGCTAGCCATCCCCCTTGAGGCCGCGCCCGCGGAAATCTGAACGTCGTGCCAATTCTCGCCCACTACGAGTAAGGGCTTCAGGCCGTCAGCCTCGCCGACGTCTACCACACGGAAGGCCGCGATCTGATCATCCTCGTATGACCTCTCGGCCTGAGAAGACTCCAAGAAATCGAGCCAAAGCGGCAATTCCTCTGAAGTCATTGCTCGCTTGTGCAGTACGACGTAGCCTATCTCGTAGTGGTGCAGGATCGCAACTCGATCCCGACCACTCAACGGATTCACAATGTCATTGGTTTCAGCAGAAGGGCTCACCAACTTCCCGAAGAAGCTCATCATAGGGCGTACGCCCTCAGGCACGCGGTACATGAAGCCCCCCACTATTGGATGCCCGTGCACGGTTTGATAGAACATGTTTGTGTTGCTGGCCGGCCATCCTCTGAACGGGATGTCCAGAATGGCGTAGCCTCTGGAATCGGCTGCCACCTGCCGGTAGAAATCCGGGATGGGCATCTGGCTCGTGGGAAAAGGCCAGACTATGACATATTCGAACAGGATGCACCCAGTTAGGCCACCTACCAAGACCGCCTTCGCCGTCAGACTTCTGAGGCGGGCCAGCAAGGACGCGGTGCCATAACTGGCGAGGACTGCCACGGCTAGCATCACCGTCTCGAGCAGCCTCGCAGGGATACGTCCCCACTCATAGAAAGGCAGCCGCAGCACCAGAGCGTAGGGCAGGCGGACGATCCACTGCCGACCAGCAACAGGCATCGCTATCGCCCGGCCGCCGAAGTTCAACAAGGGCCCCATGGCCAGGATAGCTGTGGATATGGCCAAGGCTACCCACATCCCTCTTCTCCTGCGGTCCCCCAAGGCTCCGACGACGGACAAGAACAGTGCAACCAGACCCAAGTACACCACGGTCTCATCGTCTTTGTGCCCCGGGACCGGAACTGAGAGCCCGCGCAGCAGAGGTCCCAGAAGGGGGTGATCGGAAGAAGGCGTGAAGAAGTTGAGGAGATCAGCGGAGTATGCCTCGCTGCCACCTGCCTCCAGGTAGGTCAATTCCCCGGACAACTTGTCGATCACGAGGGGTCCGAGTATCGGCGCCGTCAGTACCATCGCGAGCAGCAGCGCGAGCGCCACGTTCTTCAAGAAGGCCGGAGCGAGTATCCCTCGACGATCAGTGAAGAAACGCCACAGGACAAACACCAGGGTGAAGGGAACCAAGAAATAGGCGGTGTGTATGATGTGTACTGTGATACAGAGTGCAGAGACGAGGCCAAGGCTGATTGCCCGTCTCATATTGGGCTTTTCCAAGAGCAGGAACAAGCAAAGCACATATATGGGGAACAGATACAGAGTCATTTGTGGGAGATGACCCAGGGAGTGCAGAAGCTTGTTGGGGAAGAAAGCATAGATCACACCGCCAACGAATGACGCCAACCCGTTCCTAGTCAAGTGGTAGCACAGAAGATAGGCTGCCACCCCGGCCAAGATGAAGGAGAGCAGGAACTCCACGTTGTAAGCGACGACGGGGCCGGCGATCAGCACCAGGGGCAAAGCCACCAACTGGACAAAGGGGTTGACGATCAGCATGGGGTGATAGGGTTGCGAAGGATGATAGAGGTGCGTCAGGCGTGCAGGGTTGATCTGAAGATCCAGCAACGCCTTCTTTGTCCACCACAGCAACCACATATGCTGGTGCGCGTCCTCGTTGTGCAAACCCGCCAATGCCGACGTCATCTGTAAGATCGCCGGGTAAGTCACTAGCGCGGTGAGCAGAGCATAGCTCATGGCTATGCCCACCATGACCGGTGCGCGATTCCTCAATCGTCAGCAACCTCCGCTTGCCCGAGTGCGACACCCTCGCTCGTGACCGCCGACCTCCAACGGGGACTCAGATTGTGCCAACTCTCTAATCCAACACTCGACGGATAGAGTACTCCTGTTCGGGTTCGTAGGCAAAGTTCCTAATCATCTCACCCAGGAGGCCGATGGAAGCCATCTGCACACCCACGA
>CAZNMJ010000019.1:24625-25902 GCA_964573815.1 uncultured Anaerolineales bacterium | reverse complement strand
GAAGCCATCAGGGCCGCAGATGCAGAGCTCCCTCAAGTCGGAGAAGAAGAGGCTGCCGCGGTCGGTGAGGAAATATCTGCTGAACCGCCAGAGACAGGGCCGGCTGAGTCGGTTCCGATTGAGGAGCCAATGGCCATGTTGGAGGGACCCGAACAGGAGTTGGCTGAAGCGGAGCCCTCTGAAGCCCCAGTGGAGGAGGCCCCTGCTCTTGAGGACGAGGTACCAGACTGGCTGAGGGCGTTGAGGGCCGAAGAGGCTGAATCTGTCCCCTTGGACCAACAACCGGTTTCTGCAGAAGAGGAGGAGGTTCCTGCGTGGCTGCGTGAGTTGGGCGAAGAGCCTAGCGAAGAAGAAATGATCGGTCCCACAGAGGTCCCTCTGGAGGAGCCAGACCGGGAACATCCTCCCACGCCCGCTTGGGAGGAAGAGATCCCAGCCGTCGAGGAAGAAGAAGAGGTAGAGATAAGCGAAGAGACCATGGTGCGTCTGCGCGACACCATGCCGGACGAATCGGCTTCCATTGAGGAGATAATGGCTTGGATGGAGAGATCCAAGGCTATGCTGGCCGGGGAGGAACCGCTCGAGGTGGGCCTCAAGGAGGAGGTGGGGGCTCCTCCGGAGAAGCCTGAAGGAGTGGCGGTGCCCACGCCTGAAGAAGAGCTGCCGACGTGGTTGAGCGAACTGCGGCCCGAAGAGGAGAAAGCTGATGCTCCCGTTGGCGAAGAGGCTGTGCCCACCGAGGAGAAAGAGATACCAACCTGGCTGCGAGACCTGAGACCCGAGGCAGCAGAGGAAGAAGCAGTGGCTCGTGCAGAAGAGCCCGAGACCGCGGTCGAAGAAGCACCGATACCCTCGCCAGAGGAGGAAGAGCTGCCATCTTGGCTTGTGGAGCTAAGAGCGGAGGCTGCGAAAGAACAACCGATCCCGGTGGAGGAAGCGGAGCCGTTTGTAGAGGAAGAACCGGCTCACCTAATGGAGGAAGAAGAGATCCCCCCATGGCTTCGCGCGCTGGGTCCAGAAGCAGTCAGGGAAGAAGCGCCCATCCCCACCGAGGAACGGGAAGTCTCAGTTGAGGAAGCGCCAATCCCGCCCACGGAAATGGAAGAAGAGGAAATCCCCTCATGGCTTCGCGAACTCAGGGCAGAACCGGCCAGAGAAGAAGCGCCTATCCCTACCGGAGAACCCGAAGCGGCCATCCCCACCGAAGAGCCCGAAGCTCCCTTTGAGGAAGCGCCAATCCCGCGGATGGAAGAAGAGGAAATCCCCTCATGGCTTCG
>CAZNMJ010000019.1:18751-24525 GCA_964573815.1 uncultured Anaerolineales bacterium | reverse complement strand
TTGAGGAAGCGCCAATCCCGCGGATGGAAGAAGAGGAAATCCCCTCATGGCTTCGCGAACTCAGGGCAGAAGCGGCCAGGGAAGAGGCAATCTCCCCCCCGCAGGCTGCCATCGAGGAAGTTGAGTTGCCGCCGCTGGAAGAGGACGAGATTCCGTTGTGGCTTCGTGAACTGAGGGCAGAAATAGCCAAGGGGGCTGTGGCTCCAACAGAAGAAGCTGTGCCTGCAGAGGCGGAGCCAATCGTTGAGGAAGCTGTCCCAGGCGTGGAGGCCGAAGCCGAGCTTGCGTTCGAAGAGATCGGTGCGCCGCCTGTCGAGGAAGAGCCGCCGGCCTTGGAGATCGTGACTGCCGAAGAGCGTGCCGAGGTTGCTCCCCGCGCAGCAGAGCCAGAGACGGGGGAGCTTCGGGCCGGCTGGGGCATAGAGGACTATCGCAAACATCTGGAGTCCAATCCGCAGGACGACAGCACGCGCCTAGCCCTGGCCCGAGCCTATGCGCGCAACGGCGACTGGGATGAGGCTGTGTCTGAGTACGAGTTGATACTCTCCCACGGCACCATGTTTGAGGAAGTCATAGGAGATCTGGAGGCCATGGCCGAAGATGCCCCGGATCACTTGGGGACCCACGAGTTGCTGGCTGATGGCTACATGAAGGGCGGTCACCTGCAGAAGGCACTTGACAAGTACCGTTGGCTGAGAGTAGTGCTGAGCAGCTGACAGCTTCCGAGCCGTGTGAAGGTGCGTCGCTATGTGAAGGCGTGTGGCTCTGCCACACGCCTTCAAGTGTGACTAGACAATGGTGAAAGGGCTTGTGCGATGAGAGCGGATCTATCGGAGAGGACTTTGGTGTTGGTGAAACCCGACGGCGTGAAACGGGGCATAGTGGGCAGGGTGCTGACCAGATTTGAGGAAGTAGGTCTCAAGATAGCGGGACTAAGAATGGTTCAGGTTTCCAGGGACTTCGCAGAGAACCATTATCCCAATACCCCAGAGTGGATCAGAGGCATGGGGGAGAAGACCCTGCAGACCTACCGAGAACAGGGCAAAGACCCCGTGCAAGAGGTGGGTACGGACGATCCTATGGAGATTGGCAACATGATAAAGGACTGGAACGTGGACTATCTTACTTCTGGTCCTCTGGTCGCCTTGGTGCTGGAAGGAGCCCATGCCATCAGTGTGGTGAGAAAGATGTGTGGCTTCACACTGCCTGCCTTCGCTGAGCCTGGCACGATCAGAGGCGACTTTTCGATCACGTCTCCTATCGTGGCCAACGAGTTGAAAAGAGCAGTCAGAAACCTCGTCCACGCTTCCAGTGATCCCGAAGAGGCGGAGTACGAGATCAATTACTGGTTCTCAGAAGACGAACTCTGCTCATACGACAGCGCTGCCGAGAGCGTGATGTTCTAGCGCAAAGGGTTGTGCAGAAAGTGGCCGGGCGGACCTTCGATTCCATTGCCGTGCTGACAGGCGCGGGGATATCTGCCGAGAGCGGTGTGCCGACTTTCCGAGGAGAGGATGGGCTCTGGCGCCAATACCGTGCCGAGGAACTGGCCACGCCGCGGGCCTTTCAACGAGACCCGGGGCTGGTCTGGGAATGGTACGATTGGCGGCGAGGACTGATAGCCAGCTGCGAACCTAACGCGGCTCACCAAACGCTGGCTGAGATGGAGCAGCACTGTGAGGACTTCATCCTCATTACCCAGAATGTGGATGGCCTACATCGGCGTGCCGGCAGCCAGCGACTATTGGAACTCCATGGGAGCATCTGGCAGGTGCGATGTACAGTGGAGAATACTGTTGTTGAAAACAGCGCCGTCCCTCTCCCCGAGGTACCGCCCAGGTGCTCGTGCGGTGGGCTGCTGCGGCCCCACGTCGTATGGTTCGGCGAGTCCTTGGACCCTGAGACACTGGCGGCAGCGTTTCGCGCGGCTGAGCGAAGTCGGTTGATGTTGGTGATTGGCACCTCGGCTGTAGTGCAGCCCGCGGCCTCGCTACCGGCGATAGCCAAGGACAGGGGTGCCTACCTGATAGAAGTCAACGTAGAAAGAACGCCGCTCTCGGCCTATGCCGACGAAGTCATCTTGGGCCCGGCTGCCGAGCAGGTGCCGAAACTGTGGCATAGGCTGAAGGACATCACTCATTAAAGACGCCCACGTACCCTACTACTGTATCCTGACCACGAGCGGCGCATCGCTCCACAACTCTTCCAGTTGGTAGTAGTCCCGCTGAGCAGGCAGGAACACGTGCACGATGATGCTGCCGTAGTCCAGGAGCATCCAGCCCGAAGCAGAGGCTCCTTCGATTTGAAGGGGTTTGAGTCCTGAGTTCCTCGCTCTGTCTACTATGTCGTCAACGATGGCCTTGACCTGCCGCTCAGTATCTCCACTGCAGATGATGAAGTAGTCAGCGAGGAGCGACACAGATCGGACATCAAGCAGAACGATGTCGGAGCCTTTCTTATCGGCGATAGCGTTTACCAGCTCTCTGGCCAGTTCCCCCGATTCCAGATTCTTCTCCTCGCTGATCACCGCAGCGCGGAAAGCTGCCCTTGGTGGCCTTCGCTTCGTCGCCGAGATTACAGACTAGGGGCGCGCTTCCAGCACAACTTCCACGGCCTGCTGCTGCCCGTCGCGGATGATACCTAGGGTGACCTCTTGCCCCACCTCTGTCTCCATGACCAGATACGACAACAGGTCCTCAAACTTGACAATATCGCGATCATCAACCCTGACGATAATGTCCCCTCCCTTGAGCACCAGTTGCCCTCTGATCTCCACCTCCCTCGAGCCTCCTCTGAGCCCCGCCTTCTCGGCTGGGCTGTTCGAGATGACCTCCGACACCAAGACCCCCGTCTCCACGGGCAAGCCCAACTCTTCCACCAAGATGGGCGTGATGGCGACGCCCCTGATGCCCAACTGCGGGTGTGCATAACGGCCTTGAGAGATGAGTTGGGGGATCACCCGTTTCGCCAGGTTGATGGGCACGGCAAAGCCAACTCCGCTGCCGAAGCCAGTCGTCGTCCTGATGGCCGTGTTCACGCCTATCACCATGCCCTGGGCGTCCAGCAGTGGGCCTCCCGAGTTACCTGGATTGATGGCTGCATCGGTCTGGATGACATCGGGTATGGCGAACAAGCTTTCGGCAGGCAGCGTGCGTCCCAGGGCGCTGATGACGCCGGTAGTCAAGGTGCCTTCCAGGCCAAAGGGATTCCCGATGGCGATGGTCCGCTGTCCCACGTGCAGGTCGTCTGAATCCCCTAGCTCCACGCTGTGCAGGAGCTCAGCAGGCAGGTCCACCTTGATCACGGCCAGGTCGCTGTGGAGATCTGTGCCCAGCACTCGGGCCGAGACGATGGTCCCATCGTACAGAGTCACCTGAACCTCTGCTGCACCCTCCACCACATGATTGTTCGTGACAATGTGGCCTTCCTTATCAATGATGAAGCCAGAACCCTCACCTTCCCGGAACAAGTCGGCTCCTGTCAACGGAGCAGCGGGTCTGAGAATCTGGATGTTCACGACTGCCGGGTTCACCCGCTCGTAGACGTTGATCAAGAGCAAGTCCTCAGCAGCCGCCTCATCCAACACAGACTGGGGAAGCGGCGTAGGAGTTGCCACAACGACGATGGGCGTCGCGGTGGAGTTGAGCGCGGGCTCGGGCGTGGGGCTGGGAACAGCAGGAAGAGGCATGCACGCGTGTAAGGTCGCCGTCATCAGTAGCGAGATGCCGACGGCGAGGCCGGCGCGGTGTCTGGCAACAGCTACCGCCATTCTCCTTCTGAGAGCCCGGTCCATTCTCCCGTCCCCTAGCACCTTGACCTTGAGCGCAGTCATTCTATCTGCCTGAGGGCTCAAAGTCAAACCTCTCCATGCTGCCCAGAGGCCAAGTTTTAAGGTTGATGAAGCTGGTAGACCTTGACAACGCTCAGAATTATGATATAATTAATTGCGTAATTACGCAATATCCTACCAGGCAGCAGCGTCCCTGATGCCCATGAGTCGAAGGGCAGAATCTAGAGTGCCATGCAGAATGCATTCTAACATGCAGCCCATTGGAGAATCACCATGACACCACTGATCACCACTGACATAGATGAGCTCCGTTCAATGATCACTTTTCGAACCTCGACCATCTATGAGATGCTCCTTAGTCTGAGCACCCTGCACAAGCCACGGCCGCGCCACCGAGATTGGGCAGAGCAAGCCAGGGCTCTGTTGTCCAAGGAGGTCTTGGACGACCTGGAGTTCCTGTACAGCCGCTTTGAGAATGGAATTCTCCTGATCGAACTCGCGGTTGACTATCCCGATCACCATGATGTTGATGGCTTTCTGCGCTACGTGGCGGAGATGACGATCCCGGAGTTCCTCTTCTACGTCCTTGGTCGCCTGGCTCCAGAGGAGGAGATGGCCACGCTGGAACCCAGCTTGGACTCGTTGCTCTATGTGATCACCCAGGCGTGTCCAGAGGGAGATTCACGCATGGAGAGGAAGTATGCGACTGAGGACTATGTACGACTGGTTGCGGATCCGGATGGCTATCGAACGAGAATCCTACGACTGTGGAGAAGGTATTGGGACAGCTATTTCAGAGAAGAAAGCGAGCGGTACAGGCGACTCTGGAAAGAGAGCGTAGAGGAGAAGTCGCTGGCACTATCGCGCCAAGACGCCTTGGAGTTCTTCGAGAAGCTCTCGAACAAGCCTGGGCTCCCCGACCAGATTCCACCGGGGTATCCTACGAGTGAGATAGTCCTCGTGCCCACGTGCTTTGGCCAGCCTCCCATGACCTTTATCGGCTACGGGTCCATCGTCGTGATATACGACTGCCACATCACTGAGGAGCATCGTGACAAGCTCGAAGAACTCGAAGGGGAAATCGCCGCTGTGGGTAAGGCGCTGGGTGACAAGACACGGCTGCAGTTGCTTAGGTGGATCGTGAGGGAGCCGCAGTTGTATGGGCGGAAGCTGGCCGAACTGTGCCATATCTCGCAGCCTTCGATCTCCCGCCACCTGAGGATCCTCAAAGAGGCAGGGTTGATAGAGGAAAGACCCGTGGAGAACTACATCGCTTACGAGGTACGTCGTGACCGGATAGAGGATCTGTCGCCACAGCTGGTAGCCTATTTGTACGAAGAGGAGCAGTAAGTGATAGTCAGGTTCAAGAGTGCCCTATCGGGCTACCCCGGGCAGTTTTGGGTCTTGCTCTTCGGGCAGTTGGCAAGCTCTAGCGGAACCCCCAAGCACTTGGTGGCGACCCCACGGCGCACCGCTGAGGAGGATCATCTGGAACAGGGATCAACGCCGTCCTGGAAGTGTGCGAGCCTAGCCAATTCCTATGGGGTTCAGCGGCCATCCTTGGCCAGTGCACCGAGTGGGCGTTTCATAGTGTGTGTGAGTGGGAGCAAACAGTGATATCCAAGCTCAGAGACAACATATCAGGCTACCCCGGGCAGTTCTGGGTTCTCTTCTTCGGTACGCTGGTAAGCGCCAGCGGCAACAGCCTCGTATGGCCCTTCATGACCATCTACGTGCACGAGAAGCTCGGCGTCCCGCTTACTGTCGTGGGTGCTGTCCTCGCCGCAAACGCGGCGGCCGGGTTGCTCTCTCAGGTTGTGGCAGGACCTTTGGTGGACCGTTTCGGCAGGAAGATACCCATGGTCATCAGCCTCGGCACCCGCGCCGTCATCTTGGTCGGGCTTGGACTGGCGAACTCTCTTGGTGCGTTCGTGATCCTGGTAGTCCTATCTGGCTTCTTCGGCTCCATGTACAACCCGGGCCT
>CAZNMJ010000019.1:14827-18651 GCA_964573815.1 uncultured Anaerolineales bacterium | reverse complement strand
TACATACAGATGATGACCATCTTCCCCGTCTACATCAAGAACCAGTACCAGGTACCTGAGAGTCAGTTCGGCCTGATCATGGCTGCCAACGCAGCAATGGTAGTACTGTTCCAGTATCCACTGACACGAATCGTGGGAAGATACCGACTGGCGCCAACTCTGGCGTCGGGAGCGCTATTCACGGCTCTGGGAGTAGGAATGGTGGCCTTCTCCAGCAGCTTCGCCACGTTTCTGTTGAGCATGGTCGTCCTGACCATCGGGGAGTTGATCTTCGCACCCAGCTCAATAGCTTTTGTGGCCAAGGTGGCCCCGGAAACCATGCGCGGTCGCTACATGGGAGTGTACGGTATGACCATGGGCGTATCCTTCGGACTGGGACCCATCGTCGGGGGCATGATCAACGACAATCTCAGCCCCGTGCTCATCTGGCCGATAATGGCCAGCTTCGCGCTGGCGTCGGCGGTGGCGTTCCTACTGATTGGAAGGATAGCCACCGACGACAGACGCCTCGCCGGCGCCCCTGCGGTCCCAGGTCGTGCCGCCATCGGCGGAAATCCCGATTCCCTGGAGAGTCAGGACGCCCAGGGGTATGAGAACTGACAAATAGGAGACGCCTACACATGAGTGCAATTGAAGTACGAGACCTTCGTCGAGTCTTCCGGGCTACTATCGGCACCATCCGGCGCAGAACCAAGGAGGTCGTAGCCGTGGATGGCATATCCTTCGACGTCCGAGACGGCGAGCTATTCGGCCTCCTCGGACCGAATGGGGCCGGCAAGACTACCACAGTCAAAATGCTCACCACTTTGCTTATCCCGACGGACGGTACAGCCACCATCCTTGGCCATGACGTCGTGGAAGAGGCAAGCGCCATCAGGTCCCTCATCGGCTTCATCTTCGGAGGGGAGCGTGGCCTGTACTGGCGACTCTCGGCGAATGACAACTTGCGGTACTTCGCCGACCTCTACCACGTTGACCCCGATGTGGCCAAGAGACGCATACCGGAGCTCCTGGACTTGGTGGGCCTCATGGGGCGAGAGCATGAGAAGGTTGAGGGGTACTCCCGGGGCATGCGCCAACGCCTACACGTTGCCCGCTGCCTCCTCCATGACCCACAGATCCTGTTTCTAGATGAGCCCACCATGGGACTGGACCCAGTGGGCGCGCGGGAATTGAGACAGGTCATCAGAGACCTGGTGGCGGAGGAGAAGACAGTCTTTCTCACCACCCACTACATGTTCGAGGCTGATGCCCTGTGTGAGCGTGTAGCAGTGATCGATCACGGGAAGATAGTGGCCCTTGACAGCCCTGAGGGTCTCAAGCGGCATGTGGAGGACCTGTCCATTGTCGAAGTGGAGGTGTTTGGCATCGGCCACCAGACCGTTGAGGAACTGCGGCATATGTCAGACGTGGACACGGTATCAGTAGAGGACCGTGATCAGAAACAGGCACTGCTGGTGCATTCGAGGCTCGGGTCGGCAATCGTGCCGCGGATCTTGCAGCGCCTCGATGGAAACGGCATCAGGCTGGGCAGAGTAACCGTCCGGGAGCCAACCTTGGAGGACGCCTACGTGCGGCTGGTGGGAGGAGAAGCATGATCGTCAATCTGCGAGTTGTTCGCACTGCCTTCGAGTTGGACACCAAACAGCAGATGGTAGACCTGTTCATGATTTTCGGGGTCTTGATACAGCCGTTGCTCATCGCCATCATGGCTATCTACATGCTGAAGGAGCGGGATGCCTCTCGCGGCATCTACGTGGTTGTTGGCAGTGGCATGACGGGACTGTGGACCAGCCTGCTCTTCAGAGGGACCTTCAATATCAATGCCGAACGATTCATGGGCACTCTGGAGGGGATAGTGGCCAGCCCCACACCCTTGGCCACGGTGGTCATCGGTAAGACCTTGGCCAGCGTCAGCCTGTCCTTGTTGTCCATGATATTCAGCTACGGATTGGCGTCGTTGATATTCCGTTTTCCCCTGACTATCGGCCAACCCGTGCCCTTCTTCGCTTCGGTGCTGATGACCGCACTGGCCTTCATATCCTTTGGACTGCTAATCTCGCCCCTGATGGCCGTTAACCTATCCCTCACCGGCTGGGTAAACGCCCTGGAGTATCCCATGTACATCCTGGGGGGCTTTCTCTTTCCTATCTTGCTGTTACCAGGCTGGAGCAATCCCTTGAGCTACTTCCTGGCGCCGTACTGGGCGGCGAGAGTCCTGCACGCCACCAGCAGCGGCGTGGCCACCCCGCCAGACATACTTCTCAGCTGGGTCATGATGTTCCTCCTCGGTGCTGCGTACATCGCGGCTTCCTACCGGCTCTTCAAGATCGTGCTTCACCGGGCGCGAGTCGACGCCACGTTGAGCTTGATGTGAGGTGCCAGTGGAGATGAAACACCTTACAAACTCCGTACGGATATTCTTCAGCGGTGCGATTCTGTCTTACAAGGCCCTTTTCCGCTGGTTTAGACTGGAGCCGTATCTCGCTACCAAGATCATAGCGCCCCTCAATCAGATCCTGTTCTTCACACTGCTGGGGAGCTTCGCCACCGGGCCTGACACGGCCAGCTTCTACGCCATCGGCAACGCCATACAGTTGACGGCCATGAGCGGCATCTACGGGGTCACCATGAGCGTTGGTGGCGAACGGAACGAGGGCACCCTCATCTATCTCTTTGGCAGCCCCGCCAACCGGTTGCTCACCTTCGTGGGCCGGGCTTTCGTCCACGTCCTCGATGGCATGCTGGGCGTATTGATGGGCCTCGTCTGGGCCGGTCTGCTCTTGGGAGTTGACTATTCAAGGGCTGACCTGTTTGCCTTGGCCCTCACCGTCTTCATCACCACCGTCAGCACCTCGGGATTCGGCCTCCTGATGGGCTGCCTCAGCCTTGTCACGGTGAACGTGATGTTCATCAACAACACCATCTACTTCCTGCTGCTGGTGTTCAGTGGCGCCAACGTGCCCCTGGCCAGATTCCCGGTGTGGATACAGAGAGCAGCTCACCTCATGCCACTGACTCGAGGCATCCAGGCAGCGCGGCAGGTAATCTCTGGCGCCAGTCTCGTGCAGGTCGCGCCACTCCTAGCCGGAGAGATCCTCATCGGCATGCTCTACGTCGCCATCGGCTACCTGCTGTTCAGTTGGTTCGAGATTCAGGCCAAGCGGCGGGGCACTCTGGAAGCGTACTAGCTCCGCAGCGCTGGGCATCCATTCATCCTCAGCCGATCTCGACTTCGCGACCATCGCACCGCCTCTGCCCACACACATCCAGAGGCCGAAGCAAGAGGCTGTTGGAGACGCGCAGGCAGTGGGTAACAACTCGATATCAAGGCAACGAGAGGTCCCGAGCTGCTGGGCGCCTACCGGCGACCCGTCTGCTCGATTAGGCTGTGTAAGGGGTGCCTCTCAGCATGCCGGAGGCGCTGAGACACTTCCGAATGCGGGAAGCCCAATGCGGCCGCAGCGCGAGTGTTCACCCGCGCTCCGGAACTAACGGGATAAGGGAGAATGTTCGCTACGTTCCGTTCGTGCCCCAAGGAGCGCAGTTCGCCTCATCCTGGGATGCCACGCGCTCCTACTCGCCCCTGCCCCAAACCTTGAGGGGTCTAACGTGGATCGAAGAGACCAATGCGCCATAGCCTCGTCTGGTGGCCACCTCGTGCTCATCAGCTACCTTCACGTCCAACACGTAGCATGAACCATTGCCCTCGGGGCAGATGAGGGCTCCGGTAGCTTCCCTCACTGCGTCCTCCAGGGACGCGAGGATCGAAGTGAAGGCAGCACTCCTGCGATCCACGGAGACAACCAGGTTGATCCCACCCA
>CAZNMJ010000019.1:0-14727 GCA_964573815.1 uncultured Anaerolineales bacterium | reverse complement strand
TCTGTCGCGCACCCGCCTGGGGCTCGACAAAGGGAAGCTACTTGGCGTGGCCGTTCTCCCACCAGGGCAGAGGCCTCTCGTAGCCCACCAGTTTCAGACCCGTTATCGCCGCTGTGTTGACGTCCAAGGCTCGCAGGTCTTCCTCGCTCAACTCCCTGACGTCCGAGTGCCCAGAGAGCATAGTGAGGATCTTCAGCTCCTCCGCCGAGGCGTTGATGAAGTTCGCCAGCCGCTGGCCGATCTCCTCAGGATCCAGTCGCTCTCTCATCTTGGGGTCCTGGGAGGTGATCCCGTAGGGGCAATTGCCCTGATGGCAGGCCATGCAGCCTCGGCATCCCATCGCTACCTCAGCTGCTGTGCCGAACCCCACGCCATCCGCACCCATGGCTATCGCCTTGTATGCGTCCAGGCCGCCCCTGATGCCACCCAGCGCGAAGAGCTTCACCTTCCGGTGCAAACCCAAGTCCTTGAGAGCCCTGACGGCCGGTCCAATGCACGCAATGGTAGGTATGCCCACGCCCTGGGTGACCACATCTGGTGAGCAGCCAGTGCCGCCTACCAGTCCGTCGATGGAGATAGCATCGACGCCGGACAGAGCCGCTGCCTTCACATCCTCGTACGGCCTGCTGGGACCCAGCTTCATCAAGATTGGCTTTTCGTAGTTGGTGATGTCCCTCAGGAATTCAACCTGCTTCTTTATGTCCTCAGGATCGAGGACGTCATAGTACCTGCACGGGGAGAGGGCGTCACTGCCTACGGGTATGCCACGGATCGCCGCTATGTCCTCTGTCACCTTGTCCCCCAGCAGGTGGCCCCCCATCCCAGGTTTTGCTCCTTGGCCTATCTTGATCTCCACCGCGTCTCCGGCGTTCACATAGTCGACGGATACACCCCAGCGCCCGGTCGACCACTGGATCACCAGGTAGCCTCCAGGCTCCCACCTCCTCCGCGACGTGTTGGGTTTCTCAAACCCGTTCGCGTAGTAAGGCTCTTCTTCGACGACACCGCCCTCGCCGGTGTTGGTGATGATGCCCGTCTTGGCCGCGGCGATGGCTAACGCCAGCTTAGCTTCCTTGGAAAGAGCGCCGTACGACATCGCGGGAAAGATGAAGGGGTACTGCAGCCTGACCGGCTTCTCGGAGGTGTCCTCCCCAATCACCACTTCCAGGTTGCACTCTTCGCGGTACTTGTCTTTCGGCGCGGGGGATGCGAGCTGCGAAGGCACAACCACAATGCTGTCGAAATGTGGCGTCTGGCCCATCGTGCCGAAGCCCCGCAGCATGTAGCTGCCCGTCAGAGCTTTGTGGTGAATCTCCTCGATCGTCCCCAGGGTCCACGGGAATCTGGACACCAACTCCGACTCCGCCGGGTTGATGCGGATGGCGTTCTCCGGGCAGAACTCGGCACAGAGCCGACAGCCGACACAGGCGTTGTAGTTCTGTACTACTACTTCGTTGTTCCCATTTAGCGCGTATACGCCGTACGGACAGATCTCCACACACGTGGCACACTTGCCAGGCATCCGCAAGTTGATGCACTCGTCCTTGTGTAGTGTAACGCAGAAAGCACCTATAGTTGCCATTATGCTGCCTCCTAGTGAGAATAGAACGGTTTGTCCGACAGGGGCGTGATCTTACGGAAGCCCTCAACGTCGGCAGCGATGCCATATTCCCCCAAGAGCGCTTTCAGCTTCTGGGCATCCTCACCGTTGACCTCTCCCACCGCACAGTTGTGGCCCAGACTGGCCCAATCGCCCCCGATGTAAATACTGCCCCTGATGAGGTAGTTCCCGACATTCTCTCCTCCATTGCCCACGATGACCACATCGCCAGCGACCATGTACGTGGCAGCCTCATCGCCCACGTCTCCGCCGATGATGATGGTGGCGCCCTTGTTCATGGTAGCGGTGAAGTCACCAGCATTGCCTTTGATCACAACCATACCACCATAGCAGTACTGAGCGGCACCGTAGTCGGCATCTCCGTCAATTATCACTGTGCCGGAGGTCATGTTGTCAGCGACGTACTTGCCAGCGTTGCCGGTAACCTTGATCACAGCTCCGCTGTTGACCACCCCCAGGTAGTCTCCGCTGCTCCCTTCGATGGTGATCTCGCCGGACTTGAGCCCCCCGCACATTCCGTGGAGATGGACGGCGTTCTTGACGACAACCGAGTCCTCAGCGAGCATCGTCTTTAGTTCTGTGCTCGCGGCCCTGAGGTCCTTACCCTTAGCATCCAGAACATTGGGCGCATGCGCCATGGCCTGTTCCCTCCTCTGTAGATCCAGGTATGCTCTCCACTTCGTACAGTCGCACGAATTCGTGCCTTACCTCAGCTCTCTTTTGAGGCTCTCTCAAGGCGTCAAGCATCATCAGCATCAGGTCATCGAAGGCCTGCGCTCTGTCTCTGCGCTCCTTCTCCTCCTTCGCAGCCCTCAACGCCTTCTCGTCAACCTCCTCCTCGATCTCGAGCAACGCCAGACGAAGAGCGTTCTGGAGACACTCCTCACCCTCTTCGCTCCTGGTGATCAATGTGCAGTACCCCTCTTTCGCGCCTACTTTGCCCACCGCAATGTCGGCTGAGTCTCCCAGGAAATCATCGCAAGTGGCGCATCCTGGCCGGGTATAGCCCTCTATCCTGGAAAGCGGAACCGTCTTCATCGACCCATCCCACAACACCACTCTTAGTTCCTTCTCCCGCGGCGACACGTAGACCCGACTCACCTCGCGTCTCCCTGTGCCCATTCTCTCCTCCAAGAACTGAAGCACCGGGTCGGGGTAGTACACGCCCGTGCAGAAGACAGCGACGCTGAGGCGCAAGGCGTCCCTGTAGGGGCTCAGCCGCTCGTTGGCTGAAGCTCTGAGGGTTCTGATAGCCTCGCTGACGCAAGGAGTCCCGACCACGGCGATGTCCCTGAGCCTCCTCTCGTAGACCGCCTCGTTCAGCACATCCAGCGTCGGCACCCACAACCCCTGCACCCCAAGGTTGTCCGCGACCTCCTCCACCCTGGTCATGACCTTGGCTTGAGGGCGGAGCGCCCAGCCGTCCACGTCGTTCGCGATCACCCCGTCTATGGCACCTGCAGAGAGGTTAGCGATCAGCAGAGCCTTGATCACATCCATAGGTTCACCACTCTCCATGGGACCAGTGGCTCTCGCCGAGACCACACGCCGGGCCGGCAGTCCCTCGCGAGGGTGCAGTCGAGGGCACGTCTCCTCACAGAAGACCTGGCAAAAGGTGCAGGTGTCAAGCGGGATTTCTGTGAGACCGATCCTCTTCTGTCTGATCTCCCTCGTGGGATGCTTCGCTTCCTCATCCCAGTACAGCATCCCCTTAGAGCACGTGGCCACACAGAGGCCGCAGCCGGCACACCTGTCCAGCGCCCAAACCTCTCTTTCTATCTGCTTCGACATCACTTATCCTCCTTACTCGCCCGTCGTCGCGTGAAGGTCCAAGCAAGAATGCCCATCCTGCGAGGCACTATCTGCGAACCCTCGCTCATCATCAGCGAATGCCCGTGGGACCCAGATACTCTATCTCGTCTGTGAACTCCTTCACCACCTCGACGAACGCATCGGCATGATCGGGCTTGAACCATTCCAGACGCAGTCTTCTGGGATCAAAGCCCGCCTCCTTCACCATCTTGCGCAGACTCTCGACCCGCGCCTCTGCCCACTCATTGCCCTCCACGTAGTGGCACGCGCCTGGATCACATGCGCCCAAGAGGACGCCGTCTGCACCCTGCAGGAACGCCCAAAGAATGAGATACGGATCAAACCGGGCAGAGCAACCCAGTCTGATGATGCGCATGTTTGTTGGATATTGACGCCTCTCGGCTCCAGCCAGATCGGCCGCGGCGTATCCGCTCCATTCACACATCAGCCCCAGTATGCGTGCTTGTCCGTCCGACCGGTCGGCCAACGCAGCGTCAATCTGAGCGATCAATTCAGTGTCTGTGTAGGGCTCCATGGCAATCGCCTTAGCCGGGCAGACCACTGTGCAATTGCCGCAGGCCTTGCACCGGGATATATCTATGCTCGCCACGCTCAGTGCCCCTTCTCTCGGTATCATGGCGATAGCGTGGAACGGGCACGATTCAACGCAAGTGCCGCACCCGATGCAAAGACTCTCCTCTACCCTGGCCGGCAGCCCCTCGCTGACCATTCTCCCCGCCGATAGATAGCGAAGTGCTCTTGCGGCTGCCCGATAGCCTTGGAAGATGCTCTCGTCCACATCGGCCGGATAGTGGGCGCTGCCACATACGAACAACCCCTCGGGGATATGTGTACCGGGTCGCAGCCGGAGGTTTGGCTCTAGGAAGAACCCTCGGTCATCGACAGGCAGCCTCAGCATTCTCGAAAGCGCGGCGGCATCGTCGTGAGGGACGAGAGGCAGAGCCAGCACAACCAGATCATAGGGCAGTCTCGCCTGCTCGGCACGAAGTTGATCGAAGACCTCAACACGTTCATCGGTAACGTGCGGCGGTTGTCTCCTGTCATACTTGACGAATCGAACGCCCAACTGTCTCGCTTCCTCGATCTTGTCCCGACCAAGATCAGAAGTGAGCTCACTGAAAAGCAAAGAGACCTCCGCGCCAGGATCTCTATGCTTCAGCAGAATGGAGTTCTTGAGTGCAGCCGTGGCGGAGACAGATGAGTAGTGCGCAGGATCCATGCCATCCAGGACTATCATAACACGATGGGCATCCACCCTTCCGTGCTGCAGCGCCTGCTCCAACTCAAGTTGTGTGATGACTCTAGTGCCATCATATCGAAACATGCCACCGGGCCTGGCCTCCTGGGCTCCTGTGGCCACGATGATTGCACCCACGATGAACTGAGAGCTCTGGCCGTCCTGCTGCACTGTGGCCTGATAGGCGCCGACCGAGCCCCCGACGTTCGTCACACTGGCACCCGTCAACACCTCGATCTGCGGATGTTCATTCAGCGCACGGATTCTCTTCTCAACGAACTCCTGGGCGCTCTCACCAGTTGGGTAGAGCGTGTGAAGTCTAGCGACCTGTCCTCCAAGCTCCTGCTGTCTCTCTACCAGCTTGACAGGAAAACCACCCCTGGCCACCGACAGAGCGGCCGTGAGGCCAGATACCCCACCTCCGACGACCAGAACAGCAGGAGTCACGTCAACCTGTACCTTCTTTTCCGGTCGCAGCAGTGCAGCCTTCGCCACACCCATCCTTATCAAGTCCTGGGCTTTCCTTGTCGCGCCAGCCTCGTCATCAGCGTGCACAGAGGCACACTGCTCCCTGACGTTGACCACTTCCAATTGGAGGCCGCTAAGACCCGCTTCCTCAAACGCCGTTCTGAACAGACGTTCGTGCGTTCTTGGTGTGCAGCCAGCCACCACAACGCGATCCAGGCTGTGCTCCTTGACGGCTTGCTTGATAGCACCTAGCCCGGTCTTGGAACAGCCGTAGAGTTCCCGGCGAACGAGCGACACGCCCGGTACATCGGCGACGGCCTTTTCCAGTTGCTCGATATCGATGACACCCGCGATCTTCCGCCCGCAGTCGCAAATGAAGACCCCGGTTTTTACTCTGCTCTCACTAGCCACGTTGGATGCTCCTCCGACGAGAAATCAATGTACAAGTCAGGCCTGTTCCTCAGTGAGTGACTCTTCCGCTTCTACTACAAACTCGGGGGCCAGGTAGTGGTCACCGCAGATCTTGCACGCCCTGGCCTTGAAGTCGGATTCCCAGTGATGGACAGATCTCCTGCCCAAGACGTCCTCTAGCTTGATGGCACCTGTCGGGCAGATGAACACGCACGTCGTGCAACCAACGCAAGCGTTAGACCCAATCTCGAAAGGAGGGCTTACCTCCTTGCTGAAGCCCCTGTTGACCAAGCTGATGGCATTGGCACCGACAATCTCCTTGCAGGCCCGCACACACAAGCCACACAGGATGCAGTCGTTGTCGCTCAAGCTCACCCGGGGCTGCTGCGCACCCATCTTGGCAGCTAACTCCTGTATGACCGTCGCCTGCGGAGCGGCGGCCAACAGCAGTTCCGCCGTCATGCGGCGAGATCCCTGCACCATCTCGGAATCGGTCTTAATCACTGCGCCCTCCTCAGCCGGGTAGACACACGAAGCGACCAACTGAGGGCCTCTTGGGGTCTCCAGTTCCACCACACACAGTCGACAGCTGCCATAGGGTTCAAGCGCCTCGTGAAAGCAGAGGGTCGGTATTTCAATGCCGTACTCTCGCGCGACGTCTAGTATGCTTGAGCCTTCCATAGCCTCGACTTGCTGGCCATCAATAGTCAGAGTTATCATCTCCATCGCCTCTCTACTCCACGACGACTGCATCGAACTTGCACAGCTCAAGGCAAGACCCGCACTTGAGGCATTTCTCCTGATCGATGATGTGAGGCTCCTTGTTTGCTCCGCCAATTGCCTCGGCCAGGCAATTGCGGAGACACCGGCCACAGCCAGTGCACTTCTCGGGGTCAATGGAATACTGGATCAAGGCTTTGCACACGTGGGCCGGGCAGCAACCGTCCTGGATATGCGCCTCGTACTCGTCACGAAAATACCTGATCGTCGAGAGGACTGGATTAGGAGCGGTCTGCCCCAGACCGCACAGCGAGGATTCCTTTATCTGCCCGGCCAGTTCCAACAGGTATTCGATGTCTCCGTGGCGACCCTTTCCTTCGGTGATCTTAGTCAACACCTTGAGCATCGCTCTGGTTCCCAGACGGCACGGCACACACTTGCCGCAGGATTCCTCCTGCACGAAGTTCATGAAGTACCTGGCAAATTCTACCATGCAGGTATCTTCATCAGTCACGACCATACCGCCGGAGCCCATCATCGCTCCCAACTCAGTCAACGATTCGTAGTCGATCGGGGTGTCCAGGTACTCCTTGGGGATACAACCACCTGACGGACCACCGATCTGCACGGCTTTGAACTCCTTGCCGTTCGGGATGCCGCCCCCGACGTCGAAGATGAGCTGCCGCAGCGAGGTGCCCATGGGCACCTCGACCAGGCCCGTGTTGTTGATCTTGCCCACCAAAGAGAATATCTTGGTGCCTTTGCTGCCCTCAGTACCCAGTTCAGCATACCAATCAGCACCCTTCTCAATGATGATGGGCACGTTGGCCCAGGTCTTGACGTTGTTGATATTGGTCGGCATCCCCCAGAGCCCAGACTGCGATGGGTACGGTGGTCGGGGTCTGGGTTCACCAGTACGCCCCTCGATGGAGGCCATCAGGGCGGTCTCCTCACCGCAGACGAACGCCCCTGCCCCCAACCTTATCTCGACGTCAAAATCGAGGCCTGACCCCAAGATACCTTTGCCCAGCAGTCCGGACTCCCTCGACTGGGCGATGGCTATCCTAAGATGCTCTGCTGCCAACGGATACTCGGCGCGAACGTACACAAATCCCCTACATGCCCCGATGGCATAGCCGCCGATGATCATCCCTTCCAACACGCGATGCGGGTTGCCCTCCATGATTGCGCGATCCATGAAGGCACCAGGGTCACCCTCATCGGCATTGCAGACCACGTATTTGGTGTCCCCCGGAGCCTCACGCGTGATGCGCCATTTGAGGCCCGTGAGAAAACCCGCCCCGCCCCGACCACGCACCTTGGCCTTGGTCACTTCCTCGATGACTTCGTCCGGGGTCATCTGGCTCAAGACCCCACTCAATGAACTGTATCCACCCAAGGCGATGTAGTCAGTTATGGAGGTGGGATCCATCTCGTCGTTCATCTCCAAAAGGAGAGGGCGTTGTTTCTGGTAAAACGGTATCTCTCTATCATAGGCGATCTTCTCGCCGGTGGTGGGATCCACATAGAGTAGAGAATGTATGATGTCGCCTCTACCGACGGTCGTGGACACAATCTGTGGCACATCCTCCACCTTCACCCCGTGATAGAAAATCCCCTCTGGCTTAATCACGATCAACGGGCCTTTCTCACAGAATCCAGGACAGCCGGTCAATCTCAGCTCCACCTGGTTCACGAGATCTTGGGCCTTAAGCTCCGTTTGCAGTGCCTCAAAAACATCGGCGCTGCCCAGGGCGCGACAGCCGGTTCCTCCGCAGACGCTGATGACCATCTGCTTAGGATCTCGTTGTCTAGCAAGGGAACGCCGCAGCTCCTCTAACTCGGTAGCTCTCCCTATGATCTCCATTTAGGCCTTCCTTCCCGCCACGCCCAATTCCTTAAGCAGTCTGTCCGCCCCGGAGACGTTCACACGCCCGAAATGGGCACCATCTATGATGGCAACTGGCCCTAGGGCGCAGGCGCCCACACAGTTCACGGTCTCCAACGTGAACTCGCCGTCTTCCGTGGTGTCACCTGCCTCTATGCCCAGCCTGTCGCAAATCCGCTCCAAGACCTGTCGAGAGCCCCGGACGTTGCAGGCTGTTCCCAGGCAAACGCTGATGATATGCCTGCCCTTGGGCTCCAAGCTGAAAGCGTTGTAGAAAGTGGCCACGCTGTAGGTTTGGCTCAACGGCACCCCCATCCTCTCGCTGACCAGGATCAAGGCATCTTTGGGCAGGTACCGGTAGCGCGCCTGGATGTCTTCCAGAACGGCCATCAGGGACCTATCCCCACCATCCTTCCCGCTCTCGAGCAATTGCTCTATATCGCTGATATCGAATCGAGGTTGTGAAGTCACGCTCTCCTCTCCTTGCCGCACGCCTGCCGGGACCACACCCGCATCCCGGCTCACAGCATAGCACGTCGGCCAAGAACGCAGGCTGTGCCAGTTAGATTTTAACAAAAAAGGCCTGACACTTTCATATAAACCGCGGGCGAAAACATGAAAAAGCCATGAAAAAAGGCGCTGTCTGAGGGGAACGGTTGCTTCCGAGCCGACCCGATACCGGTCAGCCTTCCTCAGGGCAGAAAAGCATGTAGCCTACACCCGGCGTCGTCAGGATATGGCGAGGTTCAGAGGGCTTCCTTTCGATCTTGCGGCGCAGATGCCGTACGTAGGTCCTCAAGTAGTCTATGTCATCGCGGTATTCCGGACCCCAGACGTTGGTCAGGAGGTCTTCGTGCAACATGACGCGGTTGGCGTTGAGAGCCAGCTCCTGTAACAGCCTGAACTCAGTGGGCGTGAGAGCGACTTCCTGGCCCAGCACGCTGACCTTACGTCGAGCGAAGCTGATCACGAGGTCGCCACATGTCAAGTCAGCCGTGACCATGGCTTCCATACCATGCATCGTGCTGCGGCGCACTACAGCCTTGACTCTGGCAATCAGTTCTTTGGCGCTGAAAGGTTTGGTGAGGTAGTCGTCAGCTCCTACGTCGAAGCCGTGCAGCATGTCCACTTCACGAGTCTTCGCAGTCAACATGATGATAGGCACAGCCGAGAACTGCCTGACTCGGGTGCAAACGTCGTAGCCGTCCATGCGGCCGGGCAGCATTATGTCCAACAGCACAAGGTCCGGTTGCTCGATGGCGATTATCTCCAACGCTTCTTCGCCATCTCCCGCGCTGAGAACCCTGTAGCCCACGGCTGTGAGGACTTCGCGTACAAGTCTCACCAGGCGCGGCTCATCATCGACGACGAGTACCGTCTCCTTCTCGGCCACCTAGTCCGTCACCTCAAGAGATTGCCTGCGGCCCGATGCATAAGCGCCTGCGTGCCTCAAACCCACCCTCTAAGCTTCATCGCCCCGGCTACCCTGGTCACAGCAACCAGGTAGGCTGCATGGCGATTATGGACGTTCCTGGCCTGGGCCGTCTGATGCACAGCATGAAAGGCCGACGTCATCCTTTTGTCCAGCCTCTCGTGTACTTCCTCCAGCGCCCAGTAGTAGTTGTAGGCGTTCTGCACTCCTTCGAAATACGAGACTACCACGCCTCCGGCGTTGCACAGAAAATCGGGGATTACGTATACACCGCCCTCATGGAGGATGGTGTCGGCTTCGGGCGTGGTAGGCCCGTTGGCGAGCTCAGCCACGATCTTGGCCTTGATTCGGCCGGCATTCTCAGCCGTGATGACGTTCTCCAGGGCTGCGGGAATGAGCACATCAACGTCCAGTTCTAGAAGTTCCTCATTGGTGATGGTGTCACAGCCACTGAGGCCGACACAGGTGCCGATCTCGTCCTTGTGGGCTTTCACGCGTTCGCGCATCAGGCCCTCTTCCCTGAGAATCGCTCCTTTCGAGTCGCTTACAGCAACGACTTTGAGGCCCAGTAGTTCCTCACCCAGCACCTGAGCGTAGTAGCCTGCATTGCCGTACCCCTGAATGGCGGCAGTGGTGCCCTTCAAGTTGATGCCCAGTACCTTGCCCGCCTCGCGGATGCAGTACATGCCTCCCCGCGCGGTGGCATCTTCCCTGCCGGCGGATCCGCCCAGTGCAAGGGGCTTGCCCGTGATGACCCCGGGCACGTTGTGACCGTGCATGGCGGAATACTCGTCCATCATCCAGGCCATGATCTGGGAGTTGGTGTACACGTCCGGCGCCGGAACGTCGGACTCGGGTCCTAGAATGCGACCGACCTCCCGGATGTAAGCCCTACTTAGCCTTTCGAGTTCAGCCTGAGACATCTCCTTTGGGTTGCAGACGACGCCCCCCTTGCCGCCGCCCAACGGGATGTCCACCACTGCGGTCTTCCAAGTCATCCAGGCGGCAAGCGCCCGTACCGTATCTATGGTCTCATCTGGATGGAAGCGAATGCCTCCCTTGGCAGGTCCCCTAGCATCGTTGTACTGGACACGAAAACCCTTGAACACCCTGACCGAACCATCGTCCATTCTGACTGGCAGGGTGACATGTAGCTCCCGCATCGGCTCGCGCAGCAACGCATGCAGCCCTGGCCCCAACCCCAGCATCTCCGCCGCTTCGTCCAGCTGCCTCTGCGCAATCTCAAAGGGATTCAGCTCCGCCACCATCACTAGTGTCTCCTCAAATCGTTCTGAAACGAGCTGCGCGTTTCAGTCCTCCTCAGCCGAAGAAGGCTCACCATCTCGAGGCAGAGAGAAGTATATGGTCGTGCCCTTTCCCAATTCGCTCTCGGCCCAAATCCTTCCTCCGTGGTTCTCTACGATAGTCCTCGACACCGGTAGACCTAGGCCCGAGCCCCGCACCTGCTGGCCCAACGGCGACTTCAATCGGAAGAACTTCTCAAACAACCTGTTCAGATGTTCGGGAGAAAGGCCAATCCCCTCGTCCGCCACACTGATGATCACCTCCTTGTCAGTCACCTGCCCCCTCACCACCACCAATCCCCCGTCCGGGGAGTACTTGATGGCATTGTCCAGTAGGTTACGCAGCACCTGCATGATACGGCGAGGGTCGGCGCTCACGATGGGGAAGTCAGCCCCAAAGCTGGTCACGAATTGATGCTTGGCGGTACGGCGGGTCATCTCGCCAATGATCTGCTCAACCAGACGAGGAATCAAGATGGGTTCCTTCTCAATCTGTAGGAGCCCAGCGTCGATGATGGACGATTCCAGCAGATCTTGGATCATGGTTTGCAGTTCGTTGGCCTCCTCATCGATGATCCGCAGATGCTCGGCTCTGGCCTCGTCGTCCCATTGAACGTCATTCAGCAGCAGCGCGGAGGCATACCCCTTGATCGAGGCCAAAGGTGTGCGCATGTCATGCGCAAGAGCGGCGATGAGTTCCGATTTCAACCTGTTGGCTTCCTCGACTGCCTTGGTCTGCTCAGTTTGCTTCAGCAGCCAGATCTTGTCCACGTTGATAACTATCAACTCCGCTAGCGCCTGGAGGAACGGGAGGTCTGAGACAGACAGTCCGTTCTCGCTTCGGAGAGTCTCCAACGTGACGACGCCGATCTTCCCCTCCCTGTACTCCAGAGGAACCCCTATGGCACTGTTGGGATAGTCCAATCCGCCGGAGGCCTGACGGAAGAACGCCCGGTTGTGCTCCGTCATGTTGGCCATGCCTCTCGCGGCTTCCTCTGGCGTCGCCCACACCCTGGGTCTGCCGGACTCGAAGACCTTCCCTGAAATGGATTCACCAACCTGCAGGCTTATTCTCCGCAGGGGGTTGATGTCGTACCCAAACGCCGACTCCACCGTGAGCATCCCGGTGCCTTCATCGAATAGCAGAAGCGCCCCTGCCTCCGCAGGCCGGAGCGTCTCCACAAGGGTGTCCTCTATGACCGGCAGCAAATCCTCAAGCTCAACCACGGAAGCTAGGGCCTTCGATACCTCGAAGAGGGTCGAGATCTCTTGAGTGCGTTGCCGGCTCTCTCGGCCGATCGCATCCCTGGCTATAAACTGCGCGATTTGCTCCGAGATGCCATAGAGGAGTTGCTTCTCCTCCTCCAGAAAACGCCACTCGTCATTGGGGTAGAAGACTGCGACTGATCCCATCACCGTATCGTCAACGGCGATGGGAACTGCGATGAGAGAGCTAACGCCCGACTCCGCGCCGAACTGGTTCGCTGCCTGGAGCCCGTACTCAACTACGGGCTCCCTTCTTGCGATCCGCTCGCCCACATATCCTTCGCCCGGCACCACACGCAGCTTCTCAGCCGTCTTTCGGTCAACGTTGTCCGACCAAGCCAAATGACCTTTGTCGCCAACCAAGCACCAGATGACCGCATCCGCTTCTTGGTGCTGCATTGATGCAGGCAGCCTGTGAGTGACGAAGGAAAGAAAGGCGTCGATGTCCGATGCGATCAACGCCTCCCTCGTGACGTCATATAGGGCCCGAATCTCCTTGACTCGCTCCCGGAGCCGGGACTGAGAGCTATCGAGTTGCTCGTGCACCAGCGAGTTCTCGACGGCCCCTCCCAGTTGACCAGCCAGCGCCGACAGGAAGGCTAGATCGGCTGAAGTGAATCGGTGCGGTTCGCCACTTGCCACGCTTATCACACCCAACACTCTACTCCTTGATTTCAGGGGGAAACCAGCGTAGCTTCGTACCCGGGATTCTTCAGCCAAGCGTCGGGCCAACTGGGGATCCACCGACACATCCTCCACCACCAACTGTCCCGCCCGTGCCACTCGCTCAGCGAACTCCCGGCCCAACTCCGACTCGCTGACCTGCCGAGAAATGTCCTCGGAGGCCCGCCCAGACGTGTATGGCCGCAATGCTCCGGCTTCCCTATCGATCAAGGAGACGTAGGCGATCTCAACCTCCAGAATCTCCGACACCTTGTCCAGGGCGAGGCTGAGTATCTCTCCCAAGTCCGCTGATTCGCCGGCCAAGCTGCCGATAACCTCCAGTGTGGCCAGCTCGCGATGTGCACGACCAGCGTCGTCTTCCCCAGCTTCGATCACCGCGGTCGACACGGCTCGATGTCCTCCCGACCTAAAACGTCATGAGGCGAACAATTGACCAGAACAACTACTTATCATACCACACCCATGTCGCAAAGTCAACCATGAGCCGCGCTCGTCGGGAACATAGGGTTGACACGCGTGCCTGTTGTTATATACAATTGAAGTGGAGCCGGTTGCCGCGCAGCGAGGTAACGCCCCCAGCCCGGCAAACCACACAAAGATGGCCACTTCTGCAATCAAGGAGAGACTCAGTTCCATACCCACTCAGCCCGGTGTCTACTTGCTGAAGGGAGAGAACGGCGACGTCCTCTACATAGGCAAGGCGATCAACCTGCGGAGTCGCCTGCGGTCCTATTTCCATGCCTCGGCCACCCATCCTCCCAAGCTGCAGCACCTCATCTGGAGCGTGGCTGATGTGGACTTCATAGTCACAGATTCGGAGCTTGAAGCCCTCATCCTGGAATGCAACCTGATAAAGAAGTATCGTCCTCACTTCAATGTTCGCCTCAAGGATGACAAGCGATACCCCTACATCAAGGTCACCTGGCAGGATGATTTTCCCCGCGTCGAAGTCGTACGTCGCATGAAAAGTGACGGAGCGCGGTACTTCGGCCCTTACACCTCCAGCTCCGCCATGCGCCAGACCCTGGAGCTCCTGCGTCGGATCTTCCCCTACCTCACCTGCAACAGGCAGATAACGGGCACTGATGATCGCGCTTGCTTGTACTATCATATCAAACGGTGTTTGGGTCCCTGCATCGGCGCCGTCTCCAAAGAAGAGTACCGCGACATGATGAATCAGGTCTGCCTTTTCCTTCGGGGCAAAGGGGAAGAGATCGTCTCCTCCTTGAAGGGTCAGATGGAATCAGCCGCCGAAGCGATGGAATTCGAGCGGGCGGCGAGCCTGAGGGACCAAATCCAAGCTATCGAACAGGTCACCGAGCGTCAGAGAGTGGTCTCCTCCTCCATGAGCGATCAGGATGCCATCGCCTTCGCTCGCCGGGACGGCGAGACCTGCGTCCAAGTCTTCTTTGTCCGTGGCGGCAAGCTCGTTGGTCGTGAGTATTTCCTGATGGACGGCGCAGAGGATGTAGAGGCACACGAGATACTGGCTTCCTTCATCAAGCAGTTCTACGACCACGCGGCGTATGTGCCGCCAGAGGTATTGCTGCCCGCCCCTGTCGATGAGGCGCGCCTCATCGAGCAATGGCTGCGCGACAAGCGCGGCACCAAAGTGCTGTTGCGCGTCCCGCGGAGGGGAGCGAAGCGAGCATTGGTCGACATGGTGGTGGAGAATGCCACTCAAACCCTCAGCCACTTGATGGCTAGAGAGCAACTTGAGAAGGGGAGGGCTGAAGCTGCCCTCAGCGATCTGCAGACTCAACTCGGTCTCAGCACCGTGCCCTTACGCATAGAGGCCTACGATATCTCCAATATTCAAGGGACTGCGGCCACGGGAAGCATGGTGGTCTTCGTCGAGGGCAA
>CAZNMJ010000018.1:0-25991 GCA_964573815.1 uncultured Anaerolineales bacterium | reverse complement strand
CAGCAGATATCCTTCGCCCACCATCAATTCAATGGCAACGAGGCCAGCGTCGAAGAATTGCACTGCTTTCCCTGTGTCTCAGGGCAGCAAGGCCAGGTCTCCGACACAACTGCCACATCCATCACGCGTGACGGGCACAAACACGTGTCTTACGACCTTGCCGTCGTCCTTTGCCTCTCTGACTCCGCTGAGAAGTCCCTCAATCCTCGACCTGTTCGAAGATCTTTCATGCACTCACAATCCTGCAATGTCGTTTTTCCTGTACTCTCGGTCCCGTTGATCCTCAAGACCTCGACAATTACCTGGGCGTGTGGACGTACAGGCTGACTGGCGACACGTCAGGGGAATGCGGCGAGTTCACCGTCCTCGCTGCTGAGGACTGCTTCCTAGCCATGTTTGTCCCCGAACCAGGGTCGACTCTGCTCCTAGGCAGCGCCCTCGCTGGTCTCGCGGGCTACGCCACCCTGTGCTGGAGGACGAGGGACGAGAAGATAACCACAACCTAGCTATTCGAAGGGCTGTCCTTTCGTGGGATCGCCCTTTTCTTCTTGCCTTGGAATTCTCGTTGGCAGCGCGAAACTAGGAAGTGAGGCCGCGCTTGAGCGGTCTTCCTTAAACGTGCATAGACACGAAGGTAGGCGAACACGGCCTCAACTCATATCATAGCACTGGAGGGTGAGTATCCGCAATTGGAGAGACGAGGGCCAACACTTGAAGAGGGGATCGTACCACTTTGGCCTCTCTCGCAGCAGGGCCTCAACGGGGACGGTTGGCAGTTGATTTCTGAGTTGGAGGCGTGGTATGATGAAGACAAGGCCTGCGTTTGATTCGCCATCTATTGTGCATGTGCTGTACGCGTAGGGAAGAGGTGTATTCGTAAAGCGACAGAATGGCGTGGAAACTGGCCTTATGATCGCGGGCGCGGCGCTCGTGGCAATCTCTCTAGTCTGGGCGTATAGCGGCGTGAGTACTCCTCGTTGGCTGGACACCTTCGCTTAGTTCGTCGGTGGTGTTTACCGCGGGGGAGGCGGTGCGTTCTGTGGCCTGCTACTCTTCACTACTGGTGTAGCCTTCGTGCTCTTCAGGTGCCCTTCGGCTCCATGATACACGCAAGGAGACGTCGTTGCCGCGGCCAAGGCACTTCACTATAGGGTTGTCTGCGCCAATCTGGACTCATACGTGACAGACTGTGCTTCGAGTGGGGAGTGCTCTCAGAAATATCGACCCTAAACTACAGAGGTGGAATAAGAGGAGACCACACTGAGACCCCGGATGGCGCACTCTGTCGCCTGTAGCTCAGTGGACAGAGCCGCAGACTTCGAATCTGTGTGGGCGGTTCGAATCCCTCCAGGCGCGCCTAATCTGGATCTGGCCGGGCGCGGTGTTTCCACTATCGTCCGTGCGCAGCTCATTGCCCGCTGGGCCCTTTTCTCCGTGGGGCCTCATTCGACATCATTCCCTCGACATATGAACTGGTGGCGCCCGTTTATCAATGGAGACGCCGCCGCGGCACCACGGTGAGGGTGTCCTATGCGCGTCTCAGCCCGACACGTTGGGGAGGCTGGCGGTCGCGCCGATTTTAAGGTTTCAGGGGCTTGCCAGCCTTGTATCTTGGGGGCTTTTGCGCTAAGCTATGGGTGCGTGACCACAACATCTTGTGGAGCCGGTGATCTTGCGTACTGCATATAGCGCACTGTCGTCTCTTACGCGTATGCATTGGTTTAGAAGTATCTCGAAGGAAAGGAGGTGGGTGCATAGAACAGAGGAGTCGATTTCTCGTCGCGCCTTTGGCCAGCAATCTGAGTTGAGACAGGGAGGAAAGGAATGACTAGAGGAGTAAAATTGGCATTGGCCGTGGTGGTGGGGCTGGCACTGCTTGTGTCGGCCTGTGCGACGCCGGCACCCCCAGCCCCGCCGGAGGAAGAGGTGACAAAGACGGCCTTCGTATACGTAGGCCCTATCGGAGATCATGGTTGGACCTTCGCCCATGATGAGGGCCGTCTCTACCTGGAGGACCATGTCGACAACGTGGAGACCACGTACCTCGAGAGCGTCTCGGATGTTGACGCCGAGGCCAGGATCCGCGACCTGGCGGAGCAGGGCTACGACGTGATCTTCACTACCAGCTTCAGTTTCCGCGACGCCACGGCTGCCGTGGCCCCTGACTATCCGGACGTGGTCTTCGAGAACTGCTCAGGTTTCTTGACGGCCGATAACATGGGGTCGTACTTTGGCCGCATGTACCAGGCCAAGTACTTGGGGGGGAAGGTCGCGGGTCTGACCACTCAGACCAACAAGGTTGGCTACGTGGCGCCCATTCAGATACCGGAGATCATCCGGCTGATCAACGCCTGCACCCTTGGCGCCCGATCAGTGAACCCCGATGTGGAGATGGAGGTGGTCTGGATCGGCAACTGGTTCGATCCGCCAGCTGAGACGGCGGCTGTGGAGTCCATGGTCGCTGCGGGAGTGGACGTTATCTTCACGGGTACCGACACCACGGTACCGGTGGTGACCGCTGATGAGCAGGACGTCTGGTCATTAGGGTATGACAGCTGCGAGAGCTGCAATGCAGCTCCGGAGACGTGCTTGACCACTCCTTGCTGGAACTGGGGTCCCACCTACGCGGCCAGAGTCGAGGCGGTGCGTGACGGTACCTGGACGCCACAGGCCACCTACGACAGCATGGATGATGGGATTGTGGTTCTGACCGAGCTAGGCCCAGAGGCTCCTGAGGGTGCACAGGAGGCCGTTGATGCTGGTTGGCCTGGTGACGACGTGTTCTGCGGTCCGATCTACGACAATCACGGCGAGCTGAGAGTCGCAGAAGGTGAATGCATGACGGACATGGAGTTGATCTGCTTCGACTGGTACGTGGAGGGCGTCAACTCCGAAGTGCCGGAAGGCGTGGGTTGCGAGTAGTCACATTTTTAATCAGGTAGCCCTGAGCGCCCGTCTCAGGGCTACCTGCCTACTTGGAGGACGACATACAGGTGGCGGAGACGAGCACCTTTGCAGTGCGCATGCAGGGCATCACGAAACGTTTTCCCGGTGTCGTGGCCAACAGCCACATCGACTTCGCGGTGCGGCACGGAGAGATACACGCCCTGCTGGGAGAGAATGGGGCTGGCAAGACTACGTTGATGAAGATCTTGACTGGCCTGTATCAACCTGATGAGGGCCAGGTTTGGATAGGTGGTCGAGCCGTCGCAGTGCGTTCTCCCCGTGAGGCGATAGACCTGGGAATAGGTATGGTCCACCAGCACTTCATGCTGGTGGAGTCCCACAGCGTGGCCGAGAACATCATTCTGGGCCTGGACGAGCCGCGCTTCGTTTTGCCGCTCAGCCGAGTGGAGCGAGAGATTGCGGAGTTGGCAGAGCGCTACGGGTTGCAGGTTGATCCGCGGGCGAAGATCTGGCAGCTGTCGGTGGGTGAACAGCAGCGGGTCGAAATACTGAAGGCGCTGTATCGTGGAGCTCGCATTCTGGTGATGGACGAGCCCACCGCGGTGTTGACACCTCAGGAGGTGGAGGAGTTATTCAACACTCTGCGCAGCATGGCCACGGAGGGGCACACCATCATCTTCATCAGTCACAAACTACGTGAGGTGATGTCCATCGCCGATCGCATCACTGTGCTGCGCCGGGGGGAAGTGGTGGATACGGTCCTCACCAGCGATACGGGCAGGGAACAGTTGGCCCAGATGATGGTCGGGCGGAAGGTCTTGTTCCGTGTCGGCAGGCAGGAGTCTGAAGCGGGCGAAGTGGTTCTGGAGCTCGACGGGCTGAGTGCTTTTGGTGATAAGGGATTGGAGGCACTGAGTGATGTCTCCCTGGTCGTGCGACGCGGGGAGATACTGGGTATTGCCGGTGTTGCCGGAAATGGCCAGCGCGAGTTGGCCGAAACAATCACTGGACTCCGGCCCGTGACCAAAGGTTGTATCCGCCTGGAAGGAGAGGAGATCACGAACCGGTCGCCGCGGGAGGTGATAGACAAGGGAGTGGCCTACATTCCAGAGGACAGGATGGGTGCGGGCTTGGTGATGAACCTCAGCGTCGCAGAGAACTTGATCTTGAAGGGGTACCGACGTGCTCCCATCTCCAATCGCTTCTTTCTTGATTCGGACACCATCGCCAACTGGGCACAGGAACTGGTGCAAGCCTATGATGTCATGACGCCTGGCATCCAAACGCGCACGAGACTGCTGTCCGGAGGGAACCTCCAGAAGCTCATCCTGGCTCGAGAGATGTCCTCGGACCCGACTCTGATGGTGGCCGTCTATCCCACACGTGGGTTGGACGTGGGAGCCACGGAGGCGGTTCGGCGACTTCTGTTGGAGCAGCGCGACGCTGGGGGCAGCATCCTTCTGATCTCGGAGGATCTGGACGAGCTTCTCTCGATCAGTGACCGCGTCGCTGTCTTGTACGAAGGTCGGATCATGGGCGTTGTCGATGCACAGGACGCAACGACAGAGGAACTGGGTCTGATGATGGCTGGCAGCGTCGAGCCAGAGGTCGAAGGTGGAAAGGACGAGCGATAGGGCCTTGCCGCGGAGGCGAGGCTTCTCCGTGAGGCTTGAGCCAAGGTTGGAGGTGCCACGCTGGCTGCCGTACGCTGTGCCGGTCGTCAGCTTGATCATCGCCCTGCTTCTGGGCATGGTGCCCATGATCATCCAGGGCATCAATCCACTGGAAGGCTATCGCGACATGGTGCTGCTGGCCTTCGGGAGTGCCTACGGCATCTCCGAGACCATAATGAAGGCCATTCCGTTGATGCTAGCGGGGCTCGGGGTGGCCTTGGCATTTCGTATGCTGATGTGGAACATCGGGGCCGAGGGGCAGCTTTACATGGGTGCCTTCCTGGCCTGCCTCGTGGCCTATACCTGGCCCGGGGCCTCGGCCTGGGTACTCCTCCCGGCCATGATTGCCGGAGGTTTTCTGGGTGGAGCACTATGGGGAGCCATCCCAGGCGCTCTCAAGGCCTTCTTGGGCGTCAACGAGATCATCACCAGCTTGATGTTGAACTACATTGCCATACAGTGGATCAACTACCTGGTAGTGGGGCCTTGGCAAGATCCTACGAGCCTCGGATTCCCACGCACGACCCGTCTTAGTCCCAGCGCTACTTTGCCCAGCATCGCAGAAGCTTGGTACTTGCCCAGCGTGGTCTTCCTACTCGTAGGTGCAGTGGTTGTAGGATACTGGATGGTAAGACGCCTGGACGACACGCGTGAACGACTTAAGCTGGGCCTGGGAGCTTTGCTGGTTGGCGTGCTCTCACTGGGGACCATATACTTTCTCGACGGTCGCAGGGTACACCTGGGGTTAGTGCTGAGCTTGGCCGCGGCTGGGATGTTCTCCGTACTGCTGGCACGCACGCGATGGGGTTATGAAGTACGCGTTATCGGTGAAAACGCTCGGGCTGCCCGCTACGCAGGAATGAGTTTGAAACGCAACATTGTGCTGGTGATGATGATCAGCGGCGGCATGGCCGGCCTGGCCGGAATGAGCGAGATAGCGGGCAATCTGCACGTGATGAAGCGCATGTTCTCGCCGGGCTACGGCTACACGGCCATCATAGTGGCCTGGTTGGCCAAGCTGAACCCCTGGGGCGTGATTGTCGTCTCTTTGCTTCTGGCGGCTCTGTTCCGGGGGAGTGATGCCATTCCGGGAGCACCGAAGGCTTTGGGCATGATGCTGCAAGCGGTGATCTTCTTCGTGCTCATCGGCGGTGAGGTGTTGACCCGCTATCGTATTCGATTGGAGCGCGGGCCGTAGGCTAGGAAGCGAACGACATGGAAGAGATCATTGTCTTCGTCACCATCATCTTGAGCGCAGGCATAGCTGCGGGCACTCCCATCCTGTACGGCGCGCTGGGGGAGATCTTCGCCGAACGCTCTGGGATCCTGAACCTTGGCGTGGATGGGATGATGCTGACAGGTGCTCTTGCAGGCATAGTGGCCTCTCTGGCCACAGGGAGTGTATGGATCGGTGGCTTGTCCGCTATGGTGGCTGGTGGTGTGCTGAGCTTGATCCACGCCTTCATCTCCGTCACTCTGCGGGGTGATCAGGTAGTGAGTGGCTTGGCGCTGACCATTTTTGGCGCGGGATTGACCGCCTTCCTGGGTTTCCCGTACGTGAATGTGCCGGCTCCGAAGTTCACTCCGGTGTCCATTCCTCTGCTTGAGCGGATTCCGTTGCTTGGCCCTGTGCTCTTCCAGCATGATCTGACGGTCTATGTCTGTTTTGTGTTGGTGCCCGTAGCATGGTTCTGGATCAACAAGACCCGGCAGGGCCTACACTTGCGCGCAGTAGGGGAGAATCCAGCAGCGGCAGACGCTCTTGGCGTCAGTGTGGTTCGAACTCGTTATGTATACACGGTGGTGGGAGGAGTCTTAGGCGGACTGGGAGGAGCAAGCCTCAGCTTGGCCTACACACCCGGCTGGATCGAGAACATGACCGCAGGATGGGGTTGGATTGCAGTGGGCTTGGTGATCTTCGCGGCCTGGGATCCGTGGAGAGCGGCCTTTGGTGCGTACCTTTTCGGTGCCATTAGTAGGGTGGTCTTTGACGTGCAGATGCTCCCAACAGCCGGTCTGCCGCAACTGGCCAAGGTCCTGCTGTCGCCAGAATTCCTGCGCATGATGCCGTACGCCGCAGTGATCCTTATTCTACTATCCGCGTCACGGGAGGTGGTACGAAGGCGGATCGGGGCTCCGGCAGCCTTAGGGTTACCTTATACTCGGGAGGAAGCGGAGGCTTGACGGTAGGCGAGGGTGTGGGAAAGGCGGCGAGAGAGCGGAGAGCGCATCGGGTTGCAGACCCTATGCTTCGAGCGATGGGAAGCTTGCTGGAAGTATGTTCCTGAACCGGGCTTGATTGATTTCCCGGTTCTTAGCACGGGAGATTGGTCGGCCGAGTGGGCCATCGGTGGGCGCGCAACCCAGCCCATGATCAGAGCTGGCCACTATCTTTGTCACCACCTGGTCACGATGTCTTCGCTCAGTTACGACGCAGGCGGTTAGTCGCATTTGACATGGGAGATACCGCAGACTTGACAAGTGGTGGCGATTGTTATATAATGTTA
Source organism: uncultured Anaerolineales bacterium (assembly GCA_964573815.1). Taxonomy (GTDB): domain Bacteria; phylum Chloroflexota; class Anaerolineae; order UBA7937; family B3-Chlor; genus CAYGAW01. The sequence goes on along the minus strand of CAZNMJ010000018.1, from coordinate 18,904 downwards.
ATTTAGGTAGTTGACATAGCTCCATTCAAGCGCCGGGCCACCGAGTTCCCTAGTTCTCTGTTCGTACTTGTCTGTGCACGTGCAAGGACCCTGTCTATGGGAGTGCGGTCAACGGAGTTCATTTCTCAGTGACTCTAGGTCAATAGACGGTCACTAGGTTGGCGATACTGAGAACTCGGTTGCTCGGCCACGACATGGTGTCGAGTAGGGTGACCGAGGTTTTTTGTTTTCTGATGGAGGGGAGTCGACGATTCCCATTCATGGCCTCGATTAGCGCGACATCAATATAGGAGGGTAGGTTGGACATCAAGGATTTCAAGGCCTTGCGAGTGAGCTTGGCCTCTCCCGAGCAGATACTGTCCTGGTCCCATGGTGAGGTCACCAAGCCGGAAACGATAAACTATCGGCGGCTGAGGCCTGAGAGGGATGGTCTCTTCTGCGAAGCCATCTTCGGCCCCACGAAAGACTGGCAATGCTATTGCGGCAAGTACAAGAAAATCCGTCATAAAGGGATTGTCTGCGAGAAGTGCGGCGTCGAAGTCACGCGTTCACGAGTCAGACGGGAGCGCATGGGGCACATCGCATTAGCAGCACCAGTGGCTCACGTCTGGTACACTCAAAGAGTGCCAAGCTACTTGGGCTTGCTTTTGGACATCTCACGGCGAAATCTCGATCGAGTGCTCTATTTCGCCCAGTACATGATCACTGAGATCGACAATGAGGCGCGGGCAAGGGTCTTGCGCAAGCTTGATGAGAAACTTGCACACGATATTGAAGAGCTACAGCTTGGACTTCAGGAACGCATCGATGAGATAGAGCGAGAAGTCGGGAAGAAGATCGAACGACTGGAGGAGCGAGCGGCACGCACTAGGGCCAAGTATGATGAGCAGCTGGCTGAAGAGACCGACCGTATCATGAATCAGGCCAGTGCAGTCCAGACTAGGCTCAGTAGAGCCATGGGGAAGGTCATCCGGAAGGACGTAGTGTTTGAGGCCAATGGCGACGTCCTAGTTCCCTCTGGTACGTTGGTGAAGCGCGACCATTTGACTCTCTTGAACAAGGCGGTACAGACTGAGATAGAGGAGATCGAGGGAGAGATACGCGAGAAGCAGCAGGACAAGCTGGTCCCCATCGAGGCTGAGACGGAGCAACTGCGCCAAGAGCGTGAAGACAAGGTCCGCCATCTGACCAACGAGATGGACGAGCAGATAGCCGCACTGAAGTCAGCCGCAGATGAGGAGCGCAAAGAGATCAAAGCCATCAAGGTGAAGCAGTTCCTCAACGAGACTCAATCTCGCGAGTTGGAGGACAAGTGGGGGCGCTTCTTCAGCGCCGAGATGGGAGGAGAGGCCCTATATAAGGTCTGCAGGAACCTGGATTTGGATGAGATGGCGGAGAAGCTGCGGGGCGAGGCCAACCAGACCGGCTCCAAACAGCGGCGCAAGAAGGCCACCAAACGTCTGCGAGTTGTGGAGTCGCTACGCAAGTCCGGGAACGGTCCGGAATGGATGATCCTCACTATCTTGCCGGTTATCCCCCCAGATCTGCGCCCTATGGTTCAGTTGGACGGAGGGCGTTTCGCGACCAGTGATTTGAACGACCTGTATCGTCGCGTCATCAATCGAAACAACCGTCTTAAGAGATTGGTGGAATTGGGCGCGCCGGACGTTATCGTGCGCAACGAGAAGCGGATGCTTCAGGAGGCGGTGGACTCTCTAATCGACAATAGCCGTCGGGGAAAGGCTGTGTCGTCGAGAGGCAGGAGAAAGCTGAAGTCTCTCTCCGATATGCTGAAGGGCAAGCATGGGCGGTTCCGGCGCAACCTGCTGGGAAAGCGGGTCGACTACTCCGGGCGCTCCGTGATTGTGATAGGTCCCCATCTGAAACTCCACCAATGCGGGCTGCCGAAGAGTATGGCTCTGGAGCTATTCAAGCCCTTCGTCATGCACAAGTTGGTAGAGCATAGCTATGCGCACAATGTGAAGGGCACGAGACGGATCATTGAGCAGATGCGCCCCGAGGTGTGGGAGGTGTTGGAGGAGGTGGTCAAGGATCATCTTGTTCTCCTCAACAGGGCCCCCACGTTGCACCGGCTCGGCATCCAAGCCTTTGAACCCGTACTGGTGGAGGGGAATGCGATCCAAATACACCCCTTGGTGTGCAGCGCCTTCAACGCTGACTTCGACGGGGACCAGATGGCCGTCCACGTGCCTCTCTCCGAGGCAGCGAGGACGGAGGCCAAAGAGCTGATGCTGTCGAGTCGGAACCTATTGTTGCCCGCTAATGGCGAACCGACTGTGAGCCCAACGAAGGATATGGTCTTGGGCTGCTACTATCTGACCGTCGAGCAGGATGGGTGCAAGGGAGAAGGCAAGGTCTTCTCCGGCTTGGATGAGGTCGCTCTGGCCTACGAGCTAGGTCAGGTGGATTTGCACGCCAAGATCAGTTTGCGGGCAAAGGTCCTGGTCACCAAGAGGAGGGTCACCAAGATCATCGAGACCACCGTGGGCCGTGCCCTGTTCAACTCCGCCTTGCCTGAGGAGCTGCGGTACAGAGATGAGGTGATGGACAAGGGCAAGCTGAAGGAGTTGGTGGCTGAATGCTATCACAAGCTGGGCCCTGAAGCGACAGCGCTCATGGTCGACAAAATCAAAGATCTGGGCTTCAGGTACGCTACTCAGTCGGGTCTGACTATAGCCGTCAGCGACATCACCATTCCGGAAGTGAAGGAGCGTATTCTTCAGGAGGTCTCCGCAGAAGCGGAGAGCATCGAGCGTCAGTATCGCCGTGGATTGATCACTGAGAACGAGCAATACGTTAAGAAGGTTGAGCTGTGGACTGAAGCTATGGACGAGGTCACCGAGGCTGTGGCACAGGCCCTGGATCCGCTGGGATCCATCCGGCTCATGGCCGCCTCCGGTGCAACCAAGGGCGGGTTCCAGCCCATCCGGCAGTTGGCTGGGATGCGAGGTCTCATGGCCGACCCGGCGGGACGCATCATTGAGTTGCCCATTCGCTCCAACTTCCGAGAGGGCCTGACCGCTCTGGAGTATTTCATCTCTACTCACGGGGCGCGCAAGGGACTGGCTGACACGGCTCTGCGCACGGCAGATGCTGGCTACTTGACCCGCCGTCTGGTCGATGTGGCCCAGGATTCGATCATCAATGCTGAGGACTGTGGCACTGAACAGGGGATATCGGTCAGAGCGGATAGGGCAGCGCAGATAGGCGAGACGTTCGAGGAGCGCATCTGGGGGCGGGTCACAGCGGCGGATGTTGTGAGCCCTCAGACCGGCGAGGTCATCCTGGAGAAGGGGGAGATGGTCAGGCGGGCGGATGTGGCCGACTTGGAGGAAGCCGGCGTGCGAGAGGCATACGTGCGCTCTCCCCTGACCTGTCAGCTGCGCTACGGCGTGTGCAGCAACTGCTACGGCCGGGATTTGGCTCGGGACGGTTTGGTGAGAATGGGTGAGGCCGTAGGCATCATAGCTGCCCAATCCATCGGCGAGCCGGGTACTCAGCTCACGCTCCGCACCTTCCACACAGGAGGAGTGGTCGAGGGTGAGCACAGAGATATCACCCACGGTCTGCCGCGAGTTCAGGAGCTGTTTGAGGCGCGCAACCCGAAGGGACAGGCGATCATTTCCGATGTGGAAGGCACGGCGCAGATACTGCACGAGGATGGCCTGCGCAAGATAATCGTCACGGCGACCGATGTGTATCGAGATGAGTATGAGATGAAGCACGGCTACAGGGTGCTCGTTGAGGACGGCGATGAGATAGAGCGTGGCACGGTGATCGCCGAGCGAGGCAGCGAAGGGAGCCCACGCTTCGACCAGGTAGTGGCTGACAGCGAAGGCAGGGTGATCGCGGAGGACAACAAGATCACCATATATCGGGAGGAGCAGTTAACGAACGAATACGAGGTTCCGTCGAATGCGCGCATTCGGGTTAAGAATCTTCATACGGTAGGTGCCGGTGAGCAGCTGACGGAAGGTCCTTTGAACCCGCATGAGGTGCTGCGCATACAGGGTCGAGATGCCGTGCAGATGTACCTCTTGGAGGAGATACAGAGAGTCTATCGATCTCAAGGTGTGAACATCAACGACAAACATATAGAGATGATCGTGCGACAGATGCTGAGTAAGGTCTCTGTGACCTCCCCGGGTGATACTGAGTTCTTGCTGGGGGAGACGGTGGATCGTCTCGCGTTTGAGGAGGCCAACCGCAGGGTGCTTGAGGAGGGCGGTACGCCGGCGACGGCGCGCCAGGTGCTTCTGGGTATCACTAAGGCCGCGCTCAATACTGAGAGTTTCCTGTCGGCCTCTTCGTTTCAACACACCATAAACGTATTGGCCAAGGCGGCCATCGAGGGTAGTCGTGACGAACTCCGCGGCTTGAAGGAGAATGTAATAATCGGCAAGTTGATCCCTGCGGGCACAGGCTTCCAAACGGACCAGAAGGCAGAGGAGGTCGAGCGCGAGGAAGACGGACAGCAGGAAAAGCAGGAGGAAGTGGAATCCGAGCTTGCAGCGAGTTGATGCGGCATTTGCTGACGACGTAGGCACCGCACGCTGTGACTGTGGCTCCGACTGAGCGCTGCTCAAGTGGCAGTTCCCAGCAAAACGAGGTTTCGCGAAAGCTTGGAAACGGAGATTGAAGGGGGAAATCTGAAGGACAATGGTGGAGAAGGTTGTGGGCGAAGAAGATTCGAAAATCGATGAGGGGACTGAATCGCCCATGTGGAAGTACCTCAAGGAGGAGTACGACTACAAGCGTCCCCGGCGTGGGGACATCCTGTACGCTGAGGTCATCAGGATCGACGACAATGAGATCATCGTGGATATCGGGGGCAAGACGGAAGGTGTGGTCCCCAGTGCTGACTTGCAGCGGATGGGGGAGGAAGCCCTTGACGAGATATCGGTCGGGGACAAGGTACCTGTCTATGTGCTCCGGCCGGAAAGTGCTGATGGCGATGTGATCGTATCCCTCAACATGGCCCGCACGATGGAGGACTGGCGTCGAGCTGAGAAGCTCTACGAGGATGGCAGTGTTTTCGAGGGCACGGTGTCGGGTCACAACAAGGGTGGCCTGCTCGTCTACTATGGGCAAATAAGGGGCTTTGTGCCTGCTTCTCAGGTGGCTGGACTTGGCAGGCGCCCCCGGTACGAGTCGCGGATGGACATGCTGGCCAAGATGGAGGGCCAGAAGCTCATGCTGAAGGTCATTGAGGTTGACCGCCAGCGCCGTCGGCTCATCTTCTCCGAGCGCGCGGCCTCGCGTGAGTGGCGGGAGAAGCGGAAGGAAGAGCTTCTGGACGACCTTCAGGAAGGCGATATTCATAAGGGTAGGGTTCGAAACCTCTGCGATTTTGGGGCTTTCGTGGATCTTGGTGGCGCCGACGGTCTGATCCACATCTCCGAGTTGTCCTGGCGCCGCGTCAAACACGCCCGTGAAGTGCTTAGAGTGGGAGACGAGGTGGAGGTGTATGTCCTCCGCGTTGACCGCGAGAGGAAACGTATCGGTCTCAGCCTAAAACGCCTCAAGCCGGACCCGTGGCACCTCGTCGAGGAGAAGTATGAGGCCGGTCAGATAGTAAAAGGCATCATAACCAACGTCGTGGATTTTGGTGCCTTCGCCCGCATCGAAGATGGGATTGAGGGATTGATCCACGTCTCCGAGTTGTCGGATGGCGACTTCGCCCCAGGCGACCTGGTGAGGGAAGGGGAAGAGCTCTATGTCAAGATCTTGAGCATCGACGCAGATCGGCAGCGCATGGCTCTCAGTCTCAAACAAGCGCCGACGCGAGAGGAGGTCGAGGGCGAGGAGGCGCTGGCTGAGATAAGAGCCGCTGCGACGCCTGAAGAGGTGGCGGTTGCACCGGAGGCCGAAGCCGAGGCAGAAGTGGAGCTTGAGGAGGTGGCTGAGGCTGCGATCGAGCCTACCGAGGAACCCCCGATCGCGGAGGAGCCTGTAGCTGATGTAGAGAGGGCAGAGGCGATGGCCGAGGCGGAGGTGGTGGCTGCGATCGAGCCTGAGGAAAGGGAGCCGATCACGGAGGAGGTTGAGCGCGAGGTAGAGGAGATGGTGGAGGCTGCGGCCGAAGCAGAGGAGGCGCTAGAGGCGGCAGCTGAGCCTGAGGTGCCCGTCGCAGAAGAGGTTACACCTCAGCTAGAGGGGACCCTGGAGGCTGCGGCTGAGGTTGAGGAGGAGCTGGAGGTTGCACCTGAGCCTGAGCTTGAAGAGCCGGTGTCAGAAGAGATTGAAGCTGAGCCTGAGCTGGAAGCGGCGACAAAAGAGGAAATAGAATCTGAGGAAGCGGAGGCTGGGGAGGCGGCGACCGAAGTCGAGGAAGAGCCAGAGGCTGAAGCTGAGCCTGAGGAAGACGCTCTCATCGCGGAGGAGCCCACAGTTGAGGTGGAAGAGGTGGCTCCAGAGCCAGAGGCCGTAGCTGAGCCTGTGGAGGCCATGGTCGAATCTGAGGATCACGTGGAGTCCTCCGCCGAGCCTGAGCGTGAAGCGGAGGGTGGCGTTGAATCAGAGCCGGAAGAGGGGCCGGCGTCTGAGCAGGAGGGTGGTGAGCCAGAGCAGGAAGAAGTTCTCGAAGATGAGGAAGGACTTCCGGATCTAGCAGAGGAAGCCTGAATTGGCTCTTGGATAGGAGGCCCAGATGTGTACGATGAGAAGGCTGGCATTTGTGACAGGGTTTGTTCTAGGTTTGGCAGGGTTCGTATTGGTCGTAGGCAATGTCTTGCTGTATCTGCTCACTGGGAAGCTGCCCTCGGTGGAAGTGAGGGAGGATGGGCGACCCGCACTTGGATTGGCCACTCCGGCGCAGGTGGTGACCATGGTCAAAGAGCAAGTGGATAGGGAAAGGGACAGATACGCGGGTGTTGAGTCGGAGATTGGTGAACCATACCAGGAGGGGAGCAGGGACCATGTCGAGTAGGAGGGTGTGGAGGAGGGTATATCCCCTGGATGTCTCCTCCTATGTGGACGACCTGATGTCGGTACCCAGAAACTTCGTATTTGGCTTGTTGGCGGGCGTCCTTGTGCCCGTAGCAGCCATGGCTGGAATTGTTGCCGGCGTCTACGCTTTCACCAGGAAGGTGCCCTTCGTGACCGACGTTGAGGAATATGACGGAGAGCGGCGTCTGACCGTGAGACTCGTGCAGCCTCAGGAGGCGCGCGCTCTCTTCCAGAAGGGCAAGGAGGCCGCTCAGGCCTTTGGTGACGAGATCCGGAGCGAATTAGAGGACGAACAGCAATAGCTGAACGGCATTCCTAGGGAAGGCACAGTACCGGTCCCTGTATTCATCCGTGTATTTGAATTAGTAGGAGAGGCTCTACAGAGCCTCTCCATTGTATGTGAGGAAGTAGGACAGGGTGAGTGTCACGGGGACGAACAAGACGGTGGGAAGGGCAGGGCACGGCCACAAGTGTATGAATATGTGAGAGAATCCGCGACCAGTGGTGATCTGTCCGCTACAGATCTTTCGCAGGCCCGAAGGAGCAGCCTAGACTAGACAGGGCTTTTCTGCTTGTTCGAGGGCTTATGCGTTGTCCTCACCATAATCGGTGAGGGGCTGCGGGTTCTCCTGGAAGTAGCACATCAACGCGCAGAACTGATCCAATCTGTCGACGCCGACTCCCTTGTGCCAGCTACGGTAGGCCCACTCTGGCCCTGACTTCGGCCATTGTCTCGTCAGCCACTCCTCTGGCCCTGCTGGCTCCGTCTTCTAGGATGTCCCATACAAGCTTGGGATCGGCGGCCAGTTTGGCACGCCGCTCGCGCAAGGGCGCCAGACTGGCGGCTAGGTTGCGGGCCAGAGCTCTCTTGCACTCCACACATCCGATCTCGGCGCTGCGGCACTGCCTTTCAATCTCCTCGATTTGCTGGGGCGAGAAAAACCCGTGGAAGCTGAAGACGTTGCAGACCTCAGGCCGGCCGGGGTCCGTGCGGTATCGCCGCTGGGGATCCGTGACCATGGTCATGACTCGCTGCTCGATCTCCTCAGGGGAGGAGGCGAGCTCGATGTGGTTGTCCAGGGACTTGCTCATCTTGTTGACCCCATCTACACCCATCACCCGGGGGAAGGATGTCAGCTTGATCTGGGGCTCTACGAGCGTAGGTCCGAAATGATGGTTAAAACGGCGCACAATCTCCCGTGTGAATTCCAGGTGCGGCGCCTGATCCTCGCCGACGGGCACTGTGTCTGCCTTGTATAGCGTGATGTCTGCGGCCATGAGCACCGGATATCCTAGCAGCCCGTAGTTCACGTTGTCGGGCTGTAAACGAACCTTCTCCTTGAAAGTGGGCAACCTGGTCAGCCAACCCATGGGAGTGACCATGGAGAGGATTGTGTGCAGTTCGGTGACCTGGGGTACATGGGATTGGACGAAAATGATACTCTTCTCGGGATCCATCCCTGCTGCCAGCCAGTCCAGCACCATCTCCCGTGTATTGGTCTTCAGTACCTCGGTGTCTGTCAGCGTGGTCAAGGCGTGCAGATCGACCACGCAGTAGACACAGTCATAGTCGTCCTGCAAGGCCACGTAGTTCCGGATGGCTCCCAGGTAGTTGCCTATGTGTTGCCTCCCAGTGGGACGAGCGCCCGAGAACACCTTCCCTTTTTTCATCTTCCTGTACCCTCTTTGCCCACAGTAGGTGGTGGACTATCGATAGACCTGCTCAGAATCATGGCCTGAGCTGGCTGGCATCAGCACTAGTTTATCACACGCTGCGGCTGACGGCAAGAGTTGAACGGCGCCTGACACTCCATCACCCACGTGGGGACCTGACTGCCCGCCAGGGTAGCATACGCTCTCTCTCGGGGTTCTGGCATCTCCGTTGCCCGTCAGTCAAACGTCATTGGTACATCAGAGCCTATCCGTCAATACGGATAGGGAGGCGGTGCTGCCGAAAGCAGTCTCGGTAGAGCCCTACTCGTAAGCCAGCACTTCACGCACTGTGAGCCGCGAGGCGTTCCGGGCGGGCAGGAAGCTGGCCAGCGCGGCGACGATGATCGCCACTATGAGCCAGACGACCACGCCGCCCAGCGAGAAAGTGAACATCAGGGGCTTCTGTATGAACGCCACACCGACAGCGTCGCTGAGGATTTTGCTGAGTGGCAGAGCGAGGATGGTCCCGAGGACCCAACTGAGGAGGCCAATGATAATGCTCTCTACTATCACAACCCGTAGCACGGCGCCATCCGATGCTCCTATGGCGCGCATGACGCCGATCTCGCGGATTCGTTCGAACACGTTGAGGCTCATTGTTCCCATCAGACCCAATCCGCCCACCACGGCCACTAGGATGGCCATGATCAGCAAGAACGCGAATAGCACATTGAACTGAAATATGTTGGTGGCGCGGATCTGGCCGCTGGTCATCGTGGCGGCAACCTGCAGCCCGACGCGCTTGAAGCGTTCCTCCACCCTCCTCGCAACTTGAGCCTGGAAGGCTGGATCGTGCCGGTCGGTCTGTAGTACTAGTACGCCCGCGTATCCCATGCTCCCAGTCAGTCGTGCAAAGTGGCGGTAGTTGGCGTAGGCGAAAGGAACCCCGATCCGTCCTGCGACACCCACGATGCGCCAAGCGGTCCGCCTCTTTCCGATTCTAAGCGAAATCTCGTCTCCGACATCGAGGTCGGGCTCCGCTTGCAGGAAGTCGCTGGTAACGACAATGGCGCCCCGATCCTCTGGGCGCAACCATCGCCCCCTCTGGATGGTAGGTTGAACCATCCCTGTTGTGGATGGAGCGGCCAGTATGCGAACGCTCTCGCTCTCTGTACCATCGCTCCGCTGTCGATTGGCGATGGCGAAGCCCCACGCTTCCGCTCCAGCGACTCCCGGCACGCGCAGCGCCTCGCGCTCCAGTTGCGTGACTCGATAGGATCGGTTGAAGTCCACTTCGACGTCATAGTTCAAGTCGTCCATGACGGCATCCAGTTCGCCGAACAGCGAAGCGCGCACGCTGAAGACTGCGATGAAGATAGCGCCTGCTAACGTAAGCGTGGACAGCGTGAGGGCCAGGCGTCCTTTGCGTCGGAAGGTATTGCGCAGAGAGAGCAAAAGAGGGCGTCGGAGCCCTCGCACTCGCTCGACCAACCGATCTATGAAGCTTGCCCCAAATCTGCCCTTCCCGAGCCCATACTCGCTCATCGCTTCGCGTGCGGTGACGCGGGTGCCTGCAATCACCGGGTACAGCGCGGCCAAGAGGGGCACTAGTAGTCCAACCACAGTCTGCAGCGCAATCACCTGTGGCGGAATACCAGACCCCAGAATGTCGAAGTTCATCAGAGTGGCGATATAGGCGACGATCTTCCGCGCACCCAGGGCCCCCGCGGGCACAGCGACCAGGAGCGCCAGCACGCCGAAAGTAAGTACTGTGACGAGGTACATGGCCATGATCTGGCGGCGGCGGGCACCAATGGCTTTCATGATGCCAATCTGCCGGACCTGCTGCGCCAGCAGAGCAGTGATGATGTTGACGACCAGGAATCCACTCAAAAGTAGGGAGAGGAAGCCAAGGGCGCCCAGAATCATGAGCAGTGTCTGGATGACATCGTCCGCCCAATGCTTGCCCGGCTCAGGGATCTCCGTGCTATAGACCGGCCATCCACTTCTCTCCAATCTGTCCCTAACCTGCTCTGTGACTTGCCTGATGTGTTCCCTGTCAGGAGCGTTCTCGGCCACGGTGATGCTCAGTGCGTTGTACGTACGGGGCCCGCCGAGCCATTCGAGGGTGTCGAAGGTGACATAACCACTGGCTCCGCCCCAGAAGGCAGTTGGGACCTGGGAGAGGTCGTGAACGAGCCCAGTCACGTCCAACTCGCGTTGCTGACCACTGGGTATCTCTATCAGCGCCGTGAGGCCTATGTCGGCCTTAATTGGACCCGTCGAGGAGCGCTCAAGAAGCACTTCGCGTCGTTGGGGTGGCCACGAACCGCTCTCCGGCCAGAATTCGTTGATTCGAATGTCGTCGTAGTCTGAGATGGCTTGGAGCTGGAAGTTGACCCACTCATTCGGACCTGTCTGGAGGCGGACCCAGTAGCTACGTCTTCCTTGCGCATCTTGAACTTCAGGCATGTTGCGCACGGTTCGAACGAGCCTTTCGTCAAAGGGCTGGACATACAGGATGGCGTGGGCGGGATTGGTGGCAGCGTAGGCCTGAGCGAGATCGCGAGATAGAATGACCTGTGTGTTGGCGATCATGCCCACGGCGAAGACCCCGACCGCGATGGAGAGCACCACCAGTACGGTGCGCGTCTTGTATATCCAGAGGTCGCGTAGCACCTTGTGCCAACGCGGACTAAGCATGTGGCGCTTTCTCCCCGTTGCGCGTGGTGGACGCGTGCCCCGTCTGACTGTTCACTACCTGGTCGACAATCTCACCATCGGCCAGAATGATGGTCCGCATGACTCGCTTGGACAGATCCTTGTCATGCGTAACCATCAGGATCGTCTTGCCCTGCTCGACCAGCTTCTCGAAGAGCTGGAGGACCCCTTCGGCCGTCTTTGAATCGAGATTGCCTGTGGGCTCGTCGGCCAACACGATGGGCGGGCTGTTTGCCAGCGCGCGAGCGATGGCAACACGCTGCTGCTCGCCTCCGGAGACAGCTGAGGGCAGTTTGTGCGCGTGGTCTGCCATCTCTACCTGCTCGAGCAGATCCATCGCTCGCTCATGTCGCTCGCGTGGCGCATACACATTGCAGAAGTCCATGGGCAACATCACGTTCTCTATTACTGTCAGCGTTGGTAGCAATTGAAAGAACTGGAAAATGACTCCAACGCTGCGACCACGCCACTCCGCCAGCTGCCCTTCACTGAGCGTGTGCACTGCGGTGTCGCCCACCAGTACTTGACCAGAGGTCGGTCGATCTATGCCCGCAATCATGTTGACGAGTGTGGACTTGCCGCTGCCCGACTTGCCAATGACGGCTACAAACTCGCCGGTATCCACTTGCAGATCCACGGCCTTCAAGGCAGTGAAGGGCCCGGCGGCCGTCTCATAAGTCTTGTCCACCCCCCGTACGTCGATGAGGTGCTCGTTGCCGTTTCGGTAGCTGCTCTTGGCTACCTCCTGTCCGAACCCATTTCGCCTGAACCAGCGTCGAAGCATGATCGCCCTCACTGAAGCTGTTGGCCTGGAGAGTAACCACATCATATGAAGTATACCGGCATGGCTTCGTATGCGCATCGGCCATCTGGCGGATTTCGCCATTGGCCAGTTGGCCAATTTGCAGCGAGATGCGTACCGCCTATCGGTCCCCAGGCAAAATAGGGCGACGAGACTTCCCAGGTGTCTGCACACCGCGCACTTCTCCTGCCACGGCAACGGAATGCGAGGGAGCCCTCCTTGGAAGGAGATTCCTGCGAGACCTCCGTGATGGTCCGCCGCTGTACCCGGCATGAAAGACGAGATCCGGGGCGGCTCTTTGATCCTGCGTACTCCCTTGCGCATCGTTGCCGGAAGAAGTGGCCCGTGCTATAGTAGAAGTGAAGGGGGCAGGCAATGCAAGGGATAGATAGGGTGACGATGATAGTGCTGGACGGGGTGGGCGTCGGTGCACTACCTGATGCAGCCAAGTACGCGGACGAAGGTAGCAACTCGGTGGGCAATACGGCCAAGGCAGTCGGCGGCCTGAACCTGCCTAACATGGGGCGCTTGGGGCTGGGCAATCTCACCAAGATAGAGGGTGTTCCGCCGCGGCAGGATACCCTGGGTGCCTACGGACGCCTGGCCGAGGCCTCGGCGGGCAAGGACACTACCTTCGGTCACTGGGAGTTGACGGGCGTCATCTCCCCACGCCCCCTGCCTACCTATCCCGAAGGCTTTCCCCGGGAGCTTATCGACGAGTACGAGAGGCGCATTGTGCGGAAGACTCTGGGCAACAAGGCCATTTCGGGCACGGTGGTCATTGACGAACTTGGCGAGGAACACATGCGTACTGGCTACCCAATAGTCTATACGTCCGCGGATAGCGTGTTCCAGGTTGCTGCCCACGAAGAGGTCATCCCGCTAGATGAACTATACCGCATCTGTCGCATCGCCCGGGAGATGCTGGCGGGCGAGCATGGCGTGGGGCGGGTCATCGCCCGGCCGTTCATCGGCGAACCCGGAGGTTTCGCGCGTACCGGCAATCGCAGAGACTTCTCCTTGCCGCCGCCCGAGCCGACCCTTTTGGACCGACTGGTGGAGGCTGGATGGGAGGTCATCGGTGTGGGCAAGATAGACGACATCTTTACCGCGCGAGGGCTCACGGACTGCCATCACACGGTGGACAACGCAGTGGCCTGCGACGAGGTGATCAGGTTGCTGCGGAGTGACAGCACCGGCTTCATATTGGCTAACCTCATTGAATATGACATGCTCTACGGGCATCGCAACGATCCCGAGGGATACGCTGAGGCGCTGGAACGCTTCGATGCCCGTTTACCGGAGATCATGGAGGCTATGCAGCCCAGAGATGTGCTGTTCATCGTTGCCGACCACGGCAACGATCCCACCACTCCCAGCACTGACCACTCCCGGGAGTATGTGCCTCTGCTGGTCTATGGGCCGCAGGTGAAGGGAGCAGTGGACCTGGGGACCCGCGAGACCTTCGCTGACGTGGGTGCCACCGTGGCCGAGTTGCTTGGCATAGAGCGGTTGCGCAACGGTACCTCTTTCGCCCAAGAGATCTTGAGGCTGGGCTAGAGGCGGCCGGCGGCGAGAATCACCGTAATTGACATAAGTCCGCTTCGATGTCTACCGCTGGGACACAGGGACCAGCTTCTCACGGTGACGGGGTCACCTGATCTTCTCAAACAGCTTGTTGTAGGTGGGCGGGAATCTGGGCTCGAAGGCCTGATAGAAAGGTATGGGGTATGACACGCCCACCTGACGGCCGGAGACCCGAAGGCCCTCGATTAGCTGATCGGCCATGCTGGCCGGGGCAGTGAAGGCCAGTTCATCGTCGGCGGTCATGGCAAAGATGCGATCTCCGCCGCAAGGCAGCACGAGCTGGCAGTCCTGGCGCTGAAGGGTGCGGATAATCCCCTCTGCACACGAGGCAGCCTTGCCGCCAAAGGACGAGTTGATGGGATTGCCGTCACGGTAGGTGGCGGCCTGAACGAGACGCATCATCTGGCCAGGGTTGGCGTAGATCATTATCAAGTCGGGCTCCCACGTGGTTTGCTCCAGCGGCGAGAGGATCAGCCCTGTGCATTCACCTTTGTTGAGCCTGGGGATCGCTTCGATCTGCTTCCTGGCAGCAGCGGCGTTCTCGGCGTACTCAGCGGCGAGCATCAACTCCGCCACTTCGTCCAGGGTCGGCTCCTTCTCGACCCAGCCGTAGGCAACTAGCGCGGCAGCGCAGCACACGTCATCCTTGACTAGACCTACCCTCCAGCCGTACCTTCTGGCCATGGTGATCCCTTGACAGATGGTGACCTTGTGCTTCAGGAGCCTGGTGGGGCGGTGTACTCTCTTCGGGAACTCGTCCCCGGGGCGCAGCAGCTTGATCGCCAGCGGCCTTGTCTGCAGGCGCAACAAGTCAGTCAAGGTTCTGCCTTGTTCTGCTCCATCGTACATTGTGTCTAGCCTCCTATGGGCGTCGGGCACCTCAATTCTCGTCTGACATTATAGTGTGAGCGGGAAGGGGTAGCAAGAAAGGCTGCTGCACTACCTTGGCATGATGGGCAAGGTGTGATACAATCTCCCTGGATTGCCAAGGGGAGATCGGCGTGATCGACTCGGCGCAGCAATGGTACTCGAAGTCAGGGACAAGGGAAGTCCCAGGACAGCTTGTGGTCTGCGACGTGTTTCGGCCACGGCGTTTCGTGCGCAAGATCCAGGGGATTGCTGATGAATGCTTTGCGTGGTGCCTGGGGGATAGTCACGGACTATCGCAGACCCTACTTGATCTTGAATGCCACGTACTATGGCCTGGTGGTTCTGGGGATGACATACGTGGCTATTGTCGATCCAGCATTGCAGGAGCAGTTGCTGAGCACGGTTGAAGGTGCCTTTGCCGAAGGTCCGTTGGCAGCAGTGGGTGGGGCCTACCTCGGGGGCCATGTGTTCGCAGCGGCGGTGCTGACCTTTGTGGTCAACCTCTCGGTGGGGAGTCTACTTAGCCTCACGCTTCCATCCTTGATAGTCCCCTTCAGTGGACTGCTGGTCGCTGCCTACAGAGCCGTCTTGTGGGGGTTGATCTTGGCTCCCACCAGCACTGAACTGGCCTTGGTGATGATCCCACACTCACTGACGCTGCTGCTGGAAGGGCAGGCCTACATTCTGTCTATGCTGGCTGTCTATGTGCAGGGCAAGGCCTTTCTGTGGCCAGACAGCGTGGGAGCGGCAAACCGCTCGCAGGGTTATGTCACGGGTTTGAAACTGTCCGCGCGCCTCTACCTGTTGGTGGTCCTGGTTCTGGCGGTCGCCGCCATCTACGAAGCACTAGAGGTGACGATCATGGTGCGCCTGGCGTCGGGAGCGGTTTAGCGCAAGGGTGCAGGTGGGGTCTTGCAATGGAAGATCGTCTGTGCTATATTCAGCGTGGTTGTGGGGATTGGTGTTTTGTGGCAGAACGTGGTTGAGGAGGAGAGAATGTACCAGAAGGTGACCATCGTAGGCAATCTGGGGAACGACCCCGAGATGCGCTATACGCCCAGCGGCGTGCCGGTGACCCGTTTCAGTGTGGCAACCAACCGGCGTTGGACAACTCCCGAGGGAGAGCAAGGGGAGGAGACAGCCTGGTTTCGGGTGTCGGCGTGGAGGAGATTGGCCGAGACCTGCAATCAATACCTGAGCAAGGGAAGGCAGGTGTTGGTCGAAGGGCGGCTGGTGCCCGACCCTGAGACGGGCGGCCCACGGGTGTGGACCGGGAATGACGGCGTCGGTCGCGCCTCCTATGAACTCAACGCGCTTAACGTTAAGTTCCTGGGCACCAGGGCCGAGAGGGAGGAACCGCTTCCACCGGAAATGCCTCAACCGTCCGAGGAATCAGAGGACGAGATACCGTTCTAGTTTGCAGCCTGGAGCGCCTCGCGACGGCGCTCCAGGTCTGTTATCCAGGCGTGTCAAGACCCCATCATCGGTTACTCAGAATAGGCTGATGGGGCACACCTCTTCCGTCGTGAAGGTGGGGTTGCCATAGCCATAGTTGGCCAGCACGTCGGCCGTTTCAGGATGCTCCGAGGCGAAACCTCCCACCTCGTCGCACGCTGACCTCAGGTCACCGTCTGTGAGATAGGCGTCCCAAAGGGCCGTCACTACCTGGGCGTAGATATGGTCGGGTTGTTCATTGAGCATTTCATCGCGGACTGCCTTGGCTGCATCTGCGTCACCTATCGCCAGGTACGTGAGGGAGAGACGATATCGGGAAAAGGCGGTCAGGTCTTCCCTTTCGTACTCTCCCATCCATGCTTCCAAGTTCGGGTTCTCGATAGCTTGCTGGTATAGCTCCGCGGCCGTTGCGTAGTCGCCCTCCAAGAGCGCTTGGTTGGCATCCAGAACCTTGAAGTACAGGTAGTTGGAAGGGTCGTAGATCGTCTCCACGAGCGCGTAGGTGCGCCCGTCCCACTTGTAGACTTCAGTGCGAGCCCTTTGTGGCCCCGCACCGACTGAACCGATGATCCCCCCGTACATCACCAACTCGGAAACGGAATCGCCGTCCCAGTCGGTGAAATTGACCTCCGCGAAGGTCATCTCTATGCCACCGTCCACGAGGTCGTCATAGGTCCCCAGGCCTGAACCCACGATGTAGACGGTCGTGGTGCACGTGTGGGCACCGCATCCGGTGGATGAGAAGGCCAGTTCTGTGTGCCCATCCCCGTTGAGGTCGTCTACTTCCAGGAGAGCGGGGTCCGAGACCACTCTGTCGCTGGCCGCCTGATACGAAAGGCGGTATTCTTCCCCATCGATATCTATCACCAGGAGGTCACCTGGTATCTCCGCCACGTACTCCGCTGTCGGATCCACCACGGTGATCAGGAACTCGCCCTGTCCATCGTCGTCCACATCCACTCTCAGGAGATGGGTCACGTGGCGCAGGGCCCCCCAGGCCTTCAGCATCTCACGGAGCCCGTCGACATCCCCTTGACTGGCATTCAGGTATCCGACGATGGCTTTCGCATACTTGTTGAAGTCACCGGGCTGAGGAGGGAACGGAACCGGCGAGGGCGAGGCGGAGGGTGTGGGTATCTGCTGAGGCGTCGCCGTCGAAATGGCGGCTAGCTCAACCGTCGCCGTGGCGGAGGGCTGCGGAATGATGAAATCTGGAAGTGGTAGGTCACCACATCCAGCCAGGCCTATCACCAGTAGCGCCAATGTCAGTGTGCAGAGGACCCTACTTGTGCCCATGCTCTCGTCTCCTCGATTGCCCTACAAGAATGTCAGGTACTGATCCAACTCCCACTGCGTTACCTGTGTACGATACTGTTCCCATTCGGTCTTCTTGGCTCGCATGAAGGCCTCGTACACGTGCTCTCCAAGGTGTTCTCGCAACACCTCATCTCTCTCCAATTCGCCCAGGGCCTCTATGAGACTGTCGGGCAGGGTGTCGATGGAGAGCTCCCGCAGCTTCTCGTCGCTGAAATCATAGACATTCTCCTCTACGGGGGGCGGTGGATTCAGCTTGTGCTTGATGCCTTCCATACCCGCAGCCAGCATGGCCGCATAGGCCAGATAGGGGTTGCAACTCGGGTCAGGGCAGCGCAGCTCGAGGCGTGTTTTCTCCTCTCGACCGTCGGAGTAGCGGGGAATGCGAATGAGAGCGGAGCGGTTGATCTGTCCCCAGCAAACGTAGACGGGTGCCTCGTATCCAGGGACTAGCCGCTTGTAGGAGTTGACCGTGGGGGCCACGATGGCCGTCAGCGCCCTGGCGTGCTTCATCTGGCCGGCCAAGAACTGGTAGGCCAAGGGAGACAACCGATACCGGTCGTCAGGGTCGAAGAAGGCGTTCTGGCCTTCCGAGTCGAAGAAGCTTTGGTGGGTGTGCATTCCGGAGCCGTTGAGGCCGAGGATGGGCTTGGGCATGAAAGTGGCGTGCAACCCGTGCTCCTGAGCGATGGCCTTCACCACGTATTTGAAGGTCATGCAATTGTCAGCGCTGGTCAGCGCGTCCGCATAGCGGAAGTTGATCTCGTGTTGGCCGGACGCCACCTCGTGATGGGCCCTCTCGACCTTGATGCCCACGGCTTCCAGAGCCAGAATGATGTCCTGGCGCACTTCGGAGGCCAGATCCCGCGGTGAGAAGTCGAAGTAGCTGGCCACGTCGTGGGGCACGGGCGCCGTACTGGGCTTTTCGTCCCTCATCGTGAAGAGGAAGAACTCTAGCTCAGAACTCACGTGATAGGTGTATCCCATCTGTTGGCATTCTGCCAAAGCGGACTTGAGAACGAAGCGCGGATCTCCGGAGAAAGCCTGGCCGTCTGGCTGCAGCACATCACATATCAGCCGTGCCGTGCGCTGTTCCGGCTTGAACCAGGGGAGTACCTGGTATGTGTTCACGTCGGGCATCAGGTACATGTCGCTCTCGGCGATGCGTGTGAAACCCTCCACGGTGGAGCCGTCAAACCAGATGCCCTTCTCCAGGGCCTCTGCAAGTTCGGCGACAGGAATCGTCACATTCTTGATGGTGCCCATCACGTCGGTGAACTGGAGGCTCACGAACTTGATCTGTTCGGCCTCGGCCCGTTCGGCTAGCTCAGTCGTTCCTTTGTTCACAGTTGCTGCCCCCCTTGGGATCGAATTGCGCTATTCTAGCACGTCGGCCTCTGGCAGTCAATTCAATCGCCTTCAGCGGTGCCTCTGAGCATCTGAAACGTTGGCGGGCGCTGGCGCGACAGTGTGGCTGGCGAGCTCCAGGCACCGGTTCATGATTGGTTGACCGCCTGCGAGTCGCAAGGGTAT